>CAINTU010000095.1 GCA_903853515.1 uncultured Micrococcales bacterium
AACCGCGCAGCAGAACTTGTGGTTCGCGGAACTCGCATCAAGTTTCTTGGTCTAGCCGATGCGCATCACAAGCACGACGATGTTTCAAGCTTGGCCGCGCAAAGCGTTGGCAACGATAAAGTCGACGTTGTGCTGGGCATCACCCACGCGCCATATTTGGCAACGCTTGCAGCCCTGAGCGATGCAGGCGCGAGTGCGGTATTCGCAGGTCACACCCACGGCGGCCAAGTGTGCGTGCCGATAACCGGTCAGGCTCTATTGACCAACTGTGATTTGCCGCGACGATTTGCTCGCGGTGCGCACAATGTGCCGGTCGATGGGCGAAGCATCCCAGTGCATATTTGTGCAGGCCTAGGCCACTCGATTTTTGCGCCGTTTAGATTGGCGTGCAGACCCGAAGTTGCGTTGGTTCAGTTATTGCCGAAACCATAAACGGTTGAACCAAGCGCAATGTATTGCCCGGTTGCGTTGTCGCAGCGAGCAATCGTGTCGGCGGCATAACAGGTGATTGTGCCAACAGTGATCTCGTTGTTGTTAGGCAAATCGCTTGCGCCGGTGGGGTCGGCATAGAGACCTGACGAACACATGAACTCAGCGATTTTGCCCTGGGATGGCTGCACAGCCCAAAGTCTTGACTGATAGCCGTAGGCATAGTCGCATCCCGCGGGAGTAGCAGGCAATTTGTATTGCACGTCGGGTCCGTTTTGTTCACAAACGGCATAGCTAGGTTGCGGGTTGATTGTGCACCAAACCGTGCCGCCACCGATTCTGAAGGTATAGCTGCCATAGGTGTTGGCATAAAGAGTTGGGTCGGCGTGAATGACGTCGACAGGTGGCTTGTCAGGAACGGCCATTTTTGGGTCACTGCTAGAAGCACAAGATGCGAGCGTGAGGGCCAGTGCTGCGCCGGCCAATACTGCGAAAAACTTAGGCATAGTCAAAGGCTAATGGTGTTTTAGCCTAAAACTCGCTAGCCACGAGTTCTGCGATCTCATAGGTGTTTAGCGCCGCACCTTTGCGCAGGTTGTCGCCCACCACAAACATTTCGATCGAGTTCTTAAAATCGAGCGACTGGCGAACACGGCCAACAAAAGTTGGGTCTTGGCTCGCAACCATATTAGGCGTCGGCCACTTTTGGTTTTCAGGTTCGTCAACTACGCGCACTGTTGGCACCTCGTTTAATGTGGCGTGCACATCGGCAACAGTTAGTTCGTTGGCGAAAGTCGCATGCACTGCAAGGCTGTGGCTCACGAGCACCGGCACGCGCACACAGGTCGCGGCGACTTTAAGATCTGCAATTCCTAGAATCTTTCGACTCTCATCGCGAACCTTCATCTCTTCAGATGAATAACCGCCGGCTTTTAGCGAACCGGCGAACGGCACAACGTTTAGCACCACCGGGGCTGCGAACGGCGAATCGACTTGGGTAAGGCCTGCCTCGGCTAAAACTGCGGCAACATCGCCGGTTTTTTCGCCGGCACTTTGGTGGCCGGCAACTGCGGCGATCTCGTCACGCAACCGTTGAATGCCAGGTGCACCCGCACCCGACACTGCTTGATATGACGAAACAACAAGTTCGGTCAACTGGTATTTGCGATGCAGCGCACCAAGGGCTGCCATCATGGTCATCGTCGTGCAGTTAGGGTTACTGATGATGCCACGAGGGCGGTTCTTAGCCTCTTGGGGGTTAACCTCTGGCACAACCAGCGGCACGTCTGAATCCATGCGAAACGCACCCGAGTTATCGACAACAACAGCGCCGCGTTCGACCGCGATGCTGGCCCACTCTGCCGAAATCTCGTCAGGCACATCAAACATCGCGATGTCGATGCCATCGAAAGCCTCTGGGCTTAGCGCAACCACGGTCAGGTCTTCACCGTGCACTTTGATTTTTTTGCCAGCCGAACGAGGTGATGCGATAAGTCGAATCTCGCCCCAAATATTTTCGCGATTGTTGATGATGTCGATCATGACGGTGCCAACAGCGCCGGTAGCGCCAACGAGTGCCAGGTTAGGTTTTTTGCTCATGGCTTCAACTGCCTATCTGCCGGTGCCGGCATAAACGATGGCTTCGCTCTCGCCATCAAGTTCAAACGCGGTGTGCACGGCTCTGGCTGCTGCATCAACTTGGTCGAGGCTAGTGATGACCGAGATGCGAATCTCGCTAGTCGAAATCATTTCGATATTGATCTGGGCCTCGGCCAGCGCGCGAAACAGCGTTGCAGATACTCCGCTGTGCGTGCGCATGCCGGCACCAACAACTGAAAGCTTGCCAATCTGATCGTCGGTTTCGAGCTCGCGGTAACCAAGTGTGCCTCTGGCTGCCGTCAGGGCATCCTTGACTTTATTTAGATCGCCCTTTGGCAAAGTGAAAGTGATGTCGCTGACCGCGTCGGTAACGTCGACACCGGTCGGAATGTTTTGCACAATCATGTCGATGTTTGCGCCGGCTTCTGCCACGACAGTGAAAACTGCGGCGGCAGTGCCTGGCTTATCTGGCAGACCGATAACAGTGATTTTTGCCTGGCCCTTGTCGACAGCTACGCCTGAGACGATTGACTCTTCCATGTTTGATCCTGACTGGTTCGAAACCACGATGGTGCCTGGGTCGGTGCTAAAAGTTGAACGCACTCGAAGGTCGACGCCATGACGGCGAGCGAATTCAACTGCGCGAATGTGCAAAATCTTGGCGCCGGCTGCGGCGAGTTCGAGCATCGATTCGATGTCGATGGTTTCGAGCTTTTTGGCGTTCGGCACTTGGCGCGGGTCTGCCGTATAAATGCCATCGACGTCGCTATAGATTTCGCAAACGTCGGCGTTTAGTGCTGCAGCCAGTGCGACCGCTGTAGTGTCAGAGCCGCCTCGACCCAAAGTTGTGATGTCTTTGCTGTCGCGATTGAATCCTTGAAAGCCAGCGACAATCGCAATGTGCCCAGCTTCGAGCGCCTCGCGCACTCGGTCGGGGGTCACTTCGGCGATTCGGGCGTTGCCGTGCACTTCGTCGGTGATGATGCCGGCTTGTGAGCCAGTGAACGAAAGTGCCGTCGCGCCTAAGTCATTGATGGCCATAGATACCAAGGCCATGGATATTCTCTCGCCGGCAGTTAGCAGCATGTCGAGCTCTCGACCCTGCGGCTTGTTTGACACCGAATTGGCGAGATCTAGCAGTTCGTCGGTGGTGTCACCCATGGCTGAAACCACTACGCAGACCTGGTTGCCAGCTGCTTGGGTCTCGATGATTCGCTTAGCGACGTGCTTGATTTTGTCGGCGTCGCCTACTGACGAGCCGCCATATTTCTGCACGATTAGGGCCAAAGGTGGGTTCCTTTTGCTAAAGGTTTTAGGTGTGCCAAACGGGTTTATTTTTTGGGGATGGTTTCGACGCTGAAATGTAATTCTAGCCCTTTATGGGGGTTTAGTTCAGGCGCCTTCTGCCTTCAAAGGCTCTTCCCAGCGTTACTTCGTCGGCATATTCGAGGTCGCCGCCAACTGGCAAGCCTGAGGCCAATCGGCTGATCGCAATGCCAAGTGGGCTCAGCATTCGGCTTAGATAAGTTGCGGTGGCCTCGCCCTCGAGGTTTGGGTCTGTGGCGATAATGATCTCTTTTATGTCTGGGTCATTCAAACGCACCATGAGCTCTTTGATGCGCAGGTTATCTGGGCCGATGCCATCGATTGGACTGATTGCGCCACCGAGCACATGGTAATAACCTCTGAACTCTCGAGTGCGCTCAATCGCCTGCACATCTTTGCTCTCTTCGACGACGCAAATTGCTTCTTTGCTGCGACGGGGGTCGCGGCAGATGTTGCATAGTTCTTGTTCGGCAACGTTGCCACAGGTAGTGCAGAAACGCACGCGCTCTTTGACCTCTTGCAAAATGCGCGCTAAATCTTTGGCCTGATCGTCTTCGGTTTGCACCAGATAGAAGGCAATTCGCTGAGCCGACTTTGGGCCAACGCCCGGCAGCCGAGATAAAGCATCAATTAGCTCTTGAACTACGCCTTCATACATCTTTATTTATCGCCGTCGATTGGCTTGGCATTAAAAATATCGCGCAGCACCGCATCGCCGACCTGATCTTCTGTGTTGATCATTTTGTTGCGACCTTGGTTTATCGTTTCGATTTTGCTTGGGGCTTCATCGCCAGACATTCGCTCTGGCGCGGATTCTTCATCGGTCGGCTCTGGTTCACGCGGCTCTGGGTCACGCGGCTCTGGTTCGCCCGGTTCTGGTTGGCGCGGTGCAGGTTCTGGCACCGCAGCTGGTTCGGCAACCTGGGTAATCTGTTCGGTTTTTGGTGCTTCGTTAGAACTAGCAACTTTGGCGCGGTATTTCACCTGAACACCAAGAACCTCGTTGATCGCGCGACGGAACAATTCGCTTGGGCTCGCCGTGCCGCCGTTTTTGAATGATGATAAGTCGGCTTCAGAGTTGAAAGCGATGTCAAGAATTTCGCCATCGAATGCAAGCAAAGTTTGCGGCAAAACAACTGCCCAAGCTAAACGTGACATTCCGGCAAGCTTGTCGAGCACATCGCTATAAGAAGCCTTGAGGTCATCAAAAGTAAGCGGTGCGAGCTGTGTTTGAGGCAGGGCTGGCGTCGCAGGTGATGAAGTGGCTGGAGCAGGCGAAACTTGGGTAGCAGCCACTGGCGCTGCAGCTGTGGCCGCCGAAGCCGCGGGTGCCGAAGCGGTTGGGGTTGCCGCAACCGGTGAAGCCACAGCAGGTGCGGCGCCGCCCAAACCAATGCGGCGTTCGAGTCTGTCGATTCGCGTTAGCGAGCCAAGCTCGGTGTTGTCTTGGGTTGGCACCAAAACTTTTGCGGCCATGATCTCGAGTTGCAATTTAGGGCTAGTTGCACCGCTCATTGCTTTTAAGCCGCTGGCAATAATTTGAGCAGCATAGGTCAACTCGGTGCGACCAAACTTCTCTGCCTGCAGACGCATTTTTTCGATTTGGTCAACAGGCGTGCCGAGCAAAACAGTTTTTGCGGCAGCGCCAACTGAAGCAACAACGATTAAGTCGCGCAAGCGTTCGAGCAGGTCTTCAACAAAGCGAGTTGGGTCTTGGCCGCTCTTGATCACCTGGTCGATTTGAGCAAAAACCTGTGCTGCGTCATTTGTGGCGAAGGCATCGATAACCGAATCGAGCAACGTGCCGTCGGTATAGCCCAAAAGGTTAGTCGCGATATCGAGCGTGACAAGCCCGTCTTCTGAACCGGCGATCAACTGATCGAGCAGGCTGAGCGCATCACGCACAGAACCGCCGCCTGATCGAACGACCAAAGGCAAAACTCCGTCAGCGACTTTGACGCCCTCTGATTCGCAAAGCTCGGTCAGGTATTCGAGCATCGTGGCGGGTGCAACAAGTCTGAACGGGTAATGATGTGTGCGCGAGCGAATCGTGCCAATAACTTTTTCTGGCTCGGTCGTTGCAAAGATGAACTTAACGTGCGCTGGCGGCTCTTCGACGATTTTCAAGAGGGCGTTGAAGCCATCCTTGGTGACCATGTGGGCCTCGTCAAGAATAAAAATCTTGAAGCGATCGCGCACCGGGGCAAAGGCCGCACGTTCACGCAATTCGCGAGCATCTTCGACTTTGTTGTGGCTGGCCGCATCAATCTCAACGACATCGAGCGAACCTGCACCATCTCGCGCTAGCTCGACGCAACTTGGGCAAACGCCGCAAGGAGTATCGGTTGGCCCCTCGGCGCAGTTTAGGCAACGAGCCAAAATTCGTGCAGATGTCGTCTTGCCACAACCACGAGGGCCGCTGAATAGATAGGCATGGTTCACTCGATCGCCGCGCAAAGCTGCGGTCAGCGGAATCGTCACCTGAGTCTGGCCGATTAGTTCAGCAAAGGACTCTGGGCGATAGCGGCGATAGAGAGCTGTTGACACGGTTCGAGCCTAACCTGCCTATCTGACACTCGAGTGGCTGTTCGCCACAAGCCCATTTTGCTAAGTGAAGACTCCCCGCACACCCGCCAGAGCCCAGTTACCCTTGCTATCTTTCGATCCTGGGGGAGTTAGCCGAGGTGACGCCGCACGGGGAGTCCGTCGTAATTCTATCGCCCCAAATGTTCGCTTAAACCTCTGTCTAAGGCCTGTGCATAACCGATACTCTGTCTGTAACCATTCACAAACTGGGGGTAAAAATGGAAGACCAAAAAGACACCGACGCTGTAACCAAAGGTGCGACCAAAGCTGCAGCCAAAGCTGCCACCAAAGGTGCGACCGAAGCTGTTGAAACCAGCGCACCGAGCGCAGAGCCTAAGGGCGCAAAAACAGGCATCCTTGAAAAAATCAAAGCCGCACCTAAACGCACCAAACTAATCGCCGCAGGTGTGGCGGCTGTAGTAGTTGTCTCTGGCGGCGTTGCCTCTTATGCGGCGCTGCAAACCCCAGACGCGGTGGTGGCGCAGGCGATTGTTTCGCTAGTGACCACACAAAACCCTAGCTATGAACTCGACCTTGGCGGCAATGCATCTGGCCTAGATGGCACGATAAAACTTTTCACTTATTCTTCAGATCACGGCACGGCACTTGAACTCAAAGTCAACGGCAAAGTTGTCGGTCAAGATGCAGCCGCAACTCTGAACGTTGTCGAAGACAAAAATGGCGACACCTATTTGAACTTGGCTGATTTCTCGAGCCTCGCAAAATTGATCACAGAGCTGGGATACCTGCCAGCACCAGCCGTCGACGCGCTAACCACTGAGCTGACCGGCACCTGGGTGAAAATCAGTGCAGCCGACCTTGGTCAGCAGGCATCCGCACTAGGTTCGGTCGGCAACTGCCTCACGTCAACCCAAGCCAACCAAATCGGCGCTGACCTGCAAAGCAATCTGCGCAATAACTTCTTTGTGACTGTCAAAAAAGAGTTGCCAAAGCAAGATGGCAACCGCGTATTTTTGCTGACGCTAAGCGCAGACAAGTTGCGTTCATTCTTGACTTCATTCAAGACCTCTAAAGGATTCACTGCACTGCAAAAATGTGAGCCTGGCCTCGAAATTTCTGATGCCTCAATCAAAGACATCAACCAAGCACAGATCGACAAAGCTTTTGCAACGGCTGGCGTCACCATCAAGTTGTCGGCAACAGGCGACAACAAATTCGCCAAGTTAGATTTCAATGTCAAGGATTCCTCAACCGGCCAAACCATAAATCTAACTCTCAAGGCCAACGGCTCGCATCCCGAGAAGGTTGTCATTCCCACCAAATCGATCAGCTTTCAAGAGCTAGTCACAACTCTCTATGCATCAATCCTGGGTGGCACTACGAACTAGCCGACTCAGCTAAGTTGAGCGTCAACTAAACTTGGGCTGTGCCAGCAAGACCGGCACGCAGGAGAATTCGCCTAGTGGCCTATGGCGCGCGCTTGGAAAGCGCGTTGGGTGCAAGCCCTCGGGGGTTCGAATCCCCCATTCTCCGCTCTACTGAATACAGAAAAGGGAGGCTCATGTGAACCACATTAGCAAGGTGTCAGATTTTTTTGATTGGCTGCCTAAGAACAGTCTTTAATTTTGCGGCCACGGTCTTGCGCGGGTCACTCAGATAGATTTCGTGATGTTTTATCGTCGGTTCATAACCGTTCTGCGGTAGCCACTCATTATGCAGTTCAAGCAGGGTCGGGGTTTCATCGTCATATGATCCGATGTGCATTCGTTGAACGCACAAGCCCTCGGTCAGCGATTCAAATCGCAACCTGTCAACCTTGAGCGCGGGCTTCTTAGCTGCAACCGTCTTTATAGCTTGTTTCACATTGGCTCGCTCTAGCCATTCTGGCACCCGAATCATCATGGTGTATTGCCAAGCTGCCTTGTCGCGACGAATAAACGAAGTCATATCGTCAGACCACCATAAACCTTCAAGAGGAGGCACCACGTAGTCTTTGTCGAGTTCTCTCTTGCTAAAGAATTTGAGTGCATAAGAAACTGCATAGAGCGCCTCGATTGCCTCGACATATTCTTGCGAAATGTTGGGGTCACCTTTGCCATCGATCATCACAAAATTCATTTTGGGCACCTTGATTTGGCTGAATTTGTTGGCGACAGGCAAATACAGTTCCTTTTGAACCTTTTTAAAATCTATGGTCATACCCGTGTCAATCTCTTGCTCTTGAGCCCGCAAAAATCGGTGCAGCTATTACAACTTTTGAAACTTCACCGACCTGCAGATAAATCTCGAGGTCTATGCCTTGTCTTCTTGTTATTGAAGCCTCGTTAGGCAGCTTTGAATAAAAATCTACGACAGTTGCTGGCAAAGAAGACATCGGCCCGATATGAGTGACCTGAGCATATTTGCCTGTCTCGAGCTCAAGAAGTTCTAGGCCTGCCAAATCTTTTGGCACTTCGTCAATCTCGTACCCGGCAAAATAGGTCATCTCGCCTATTTGGCCGCCTGAGACCGGCCACATAGCGCCGATACCAATTGGGTTGGTATCTTCTAACTCAGGTCGAGCGAAAAACAACTGAGAAACCCGGCCCCACAAAGGGCCGATTATTTGTGGTCCATTTGCCCCAACATGAGTCGCGCCGATGAAGTTTGCGCTAAGGCCCAATAGTTTTCGCGCTGGTTGTTGCGAGATCTCAATCATGATTAAAAATGCTACTTCTGGTTGCTCGCCTGCAGAAGATCGAGTTCAGCATTCACATATTGATCACTCTTGCCGGCGGCCGACAGTTCAGCTTTTAGGGCAGTCATGTGTTCGAGAGCACTCTCGAGGTGACCTTGGTTTCGCATGGCCCAACCGACCATGTATTTAGCGATGAAGATTCTCTCGACATCACCAACTTCAAGCTGTGCTGCTAACGCTGTGTCGAAAGCCTCGCGAGCGAGATGCCACTCACCTGCATCACCATAAGCAACACCAAGATTGTTATAGAGCGAACCAAGCCACTTTCGAGCAGCCGGTTGCTCACTTGCCAAAGCTTCGGCAATCGCCTTTTTGGTCATGACTATATGCTCTTCGCCCTTTAGACAAAGAGCAAGCATATGCAAGGCATCGATTCTCAACGCATCGAGTCCTTGCGTCATTGAAAGCTTGCTGGCGATCTCAAAGTACCCGAATGCCAATGAAGTCTTTGCATCTGATCTATACAACCTGCCGCGTTCGATTGCCGACCAGGCTAAGAGTTCGTCGGTCGCCTCTGTTTCGTCAACGTCATCTAGCAACTCATGCCCTGCGTTGAAATCACCACTCAGGCCCAAGGCACGCGCTAGTTGTGTTTGCCAGAGAGCTTGCTCTATTGGGTCAGCGGCCTGGGCAGCAAGGTTTCTGAAACGCTCGGCAGATGCGGCAGGGTTATCAAACATCCACTGCGGTTTTGGATCAAACACAACTAAAGGCTAGCAACAGCTCCAAGTTGCGCGCTATCGCTAGCCTCTAGAAATTTATGCCTGAACTCGCTTAGCTGAGCGAGTTGAGTGCGTTGTTGGTCTCTTCGTCTGGTGAGAAGACGTGCATGTAGTGAATTTTGCCGTCGATAACTTTGTAAACCCATACTGAATCGACATCTTTAATCTCACCGTTGACGTTCATGTCGTGGTTCACTTCGCGCACAGCAATCACAGAGCCGGTTGTGAACTGGTCGGCAAGTTCTATTTTTAGCTGAGCCTGCTCATTGAAAATTGGGGTATAGAAAGCGTGCAACTGCTCGGTGCCTTTGGCCAGCACTTCGCCGTCGTCTTTCATGATCACACAATCAGGCGAAAGCAATGCCAGAAAACCATCAAGGTCTTTGCTCTCTAAAAGTGAAATAGCTTTTTCAAGTACGTGCATCGAACTCATTTTGAAACCTTTCGAAAAGTGGATATCTGGGTGAAGCGGATGTTTGGTCAAGTGTGGCACCCTGAATCGCGCAAAGATGATGAGTTATGTAACTTTTAGCGAACGTTCACCTCGAGCGCCTAGAAGCGCAGGTATTGGGTGTTGCATCTATTGGCTAAGTGCTACACTCTCATCATGCCAACAGCAAGAGCCAGACACATGATCACCGAAAGTGAGCCAATCGCCCGAGCACTTGATGCGGCGGCAAGCCTGTGGCCAGAAGCGGCTGATAATCGCACTGAACTTCTGCGCAAGATATTGGCCGAGGGGCTCAATGTGGTCAACAACAAGGCTGCCGATCAATCTGCCGCCAGGCTGGCAGCCATTGAGAAACTTGTTTCAATCAGCCGAGGCATGTGGCCGGCAGATTTCGACGAGCAGCGAAAGAGCGAATGGGCGGAATAGTTTTTGATGCCAACGTTGTGATCGCGCTTCTCGATTCGACGCACGTTCGCCACGATGATGCAATGCGGTTTTATGTCAACTGCGCGGCAGAGCCACTCTATTTATCTGCCCTGACATATGCAGAGATTTTGGCATTACCCGCAAAGGCCAACAAGCACAAAGCCTTCGCTGAAAATCTAAAATCGGCCGGCTTCGAAGTCGTCGCCTTATCTGCCGAGTCTGCTATTGCACTTGCTAAATGTCGCGCCGACAGTCAACTTAAGATGCCTGACGCCTGTGTGCTTTCGGTTGCCAAATCGCTTGACGCGGCAGTAGTTACTTTAGATTTGCAACTTGTTGCCGCAGCCAAGAAATTTAGGGTGCCGGTTCTATCGTTGGGCTAGCCAACCTTAGCGCTTGACTTGGTGGTGCTGATTGCAGAGCCAGCCGAGTTAGTTGCAGTAACCATCGCTCGAATGTATTTGCCTTTATCTAGTGCAACTAGCTTGTGGCTCGCTGCAGTCTGACCAGCAATCACGGTGCACTTAGCGCTTGAAACTGGCGCGATCAAAGTTGGCGTCGCACTAACAGCCGTGCAGCGATACCAACCGTATTTATAGGTGATAGTTGCGCTGCCACTGAATGTGCCCTTGGTAACTGTGATGGTGCCGCCAACCTTTGGCGCTGCACTCGAGAGAGTCGCAGGCACAGCGTTGACTGGCTTGGTGCTGCCGCCAGCCGGAGTAACCGAGCCATTCACCGCAATGTTGTCGAAATAATACACATCGGCAGGGTTACTGACGTTGACCTGAAAATCAGGGAACAGCACGACTTTGTCATAAATCGTGCTTGGCGACCAGTCGCTTGATGTTGAGAAGTCGAACGACAAGGTGTTCCATCCTTGGTTTGCGCTCTTCAACATTTGAATCATGTTGGTGCCCTGAAAGAGCTGAACAGCAACCGGGCTGTTGGCTTTTGGCGAATAAAAGTTGAAAGAAACAATCGGGTGCCCAGCGGTAGTGAAACGCTTAGAGCTCGTGGTGTCGAGAATCGCGTTAAGGCCTGTCCAGGCCATGCCGCTCTTGGTTAGCGCCAAAGCCTTGCCACCGGTGCCGCCTGCTGGCGCATCAACGATAGCCGCTGAACCGCCGCCGAAAACACCTTGTGGATGATCTGAATTCGCGACCGCTGCGTCAAGTGCACCTAGGTCATCGCCGGTCTCAAAGGTCAGCAATGTTGCCGTCGCGGTGTAACTGCCAGAACCGCCACCAGTATTGCCACCGCCGGTGTTGCCGCCACCTGCACCAGCGCCGCCGTTGCCGCCGCCCGAAGTAGCCGACGCAAAAGTCACATCGTCAAGATAATAAGTTTGACCACTCGTGCTTGCAGTTGTGGTGGTCACAAAATCAAAGAACACGCTAGCCATGTTGTAGGTGAAAGCCTTGTTGAATGCCCCGGTGCCAGCGCGTTGGTTAGCGAAGTTCCAGGTGTAGGTGTGCCAACCGACAACGCTCGACTCTGTGGCAAAGGTTTCGACCGACTGCGTGTTATCTGCGCGGTTCTCAACTTTCATCATTAGGTTTACGCCAGCCTTAGGGGCGTTGATCTTGCCAGTTACGGTCAAGAAGCCGTCCTTGATTACTGGCTTAGAGGCGTCAGAAACGATTGTGGTGCCGGCCCAAGATGCAGTGCCTCGCACTACTTTAAGAACCTGCGATGTGTCGCCGCCGGTGCCAGTCACAACGCTCGAGGCTTGCACCATCGGCTTGTCGTCGAAGTCGATGTGCAGATAAGAGGTATCGCTGGTCTCAAAAGTGAGAACTAGTTCGCCTGCGGCAAATGCCGGGGTGACGGTTGCGAGAAGAAGTGGTGTGGCTAGGGCAATTATTGCGAGTTTGCGAAACATGGTGAAACCTTTCGAGTTTCGACGTTTCGCACAAAACACCGGTGTGGTCTAACACTAGCGCTTTGGCCGGCGATGTTGGCAATTTATTCCGCCTGATATCAAATCAAGTGGCATACTTGTCAGCGCATTCGTTTTGAATTCCTGAACCCAAGAGGTTGATACACCATGGCTAAGCCAATCGATTTCGTAAATGTCTCTGCCGCGGGGCTTGAATCTTCACCGTATGCAGATGCGTTAGCTGGGCTGCGCGCAAATGAAGCTCGCTATTTCAAGAACAAATACGATCACGATTTCGTGACCCTGCCGGCTGACAAGGCAAAAAAGCTAGTTGCTAAAGTTGCCAAGGTTTTGCTCGAAAGAGACTTGGTTATCGAGTCGACACCGCTAGAAGCCACCGAGTTCATTGTCGAAGGCATTCGATTCACCTACGTCTTTTATCAAAGTGGATTAGCTATCAACCTGATGTATACGCTCGAAGACGCCAAAAAACGTGCCGTTGGTTTCAAGCTCTCGTTCGGCATGACAGTGCCAACCGAACTCGAAGACAAGTTTAAGTTTGCTCGCCAAAAGTCGAAGCTCGCGGGCGAAATCCGTGGCAGCTATTTTGTGGTCAAGGGCGAATACTAAGAACCCAAATGGGGATGTCCCCTAAATAGCCCACAAGTCAGTTGCCTTAGTTCAAGCCACGTTTCGCTACCCTTATGTATAGTTCGTTGAAGCGATTAAGGGGCAAGCATGTCTTTCAACAATCAAGGTAACTCTTCTAGCGGTTCAGGCTGCGCTAAAGCATTCGGTATAGGCTGCGGTGGGCTAGCGCTGATGGCGTTCTTGTCGATGATTATGTTGACCAATGGTCTTGCTAGCGCTGTCGGACCGATCTTTATGTTTGGCATTATCGGCATCATCATTTTTGTGAT
>CAINTU010000096.1 GCA_903853515.1 uncultured Micrococcales bacterium
ATGTTGTTACGTCAGTTCTCGTGGAAAAATACTTGTAGAAAGCTTCCAGTGCAACTTCGTAAGCGAGACTCTTTGCTTCGTTAGGGGTAATTGGCATTAGAACTCGTCAATCGTGTCGAGCGGCTCAAGACAATCAAAATCTTCAATGTCGTCGTAGCCACCGAGCATTGCCTTGGCGGCTTTCCCAATGTAATAAGCCAAATTGACCGGTACAGCGTTGCCAATCTGCTTGTATTGCTGAGTGAGGCTGCCAGCAAAATTCCAATTATCAGGGAAAGTTTGAATTCTCGCGTATTCACGGATGTTGAGTGGTCGAGTTTCATCGGGGTGGCAACGCTCGGTTTGCTTTTGTGCGGGGGAGCAAGTGAGAGTTAAGGAAGGCTCGTCCCAGGCCAACCGACGAGCCATGCCGGTTTTGCCGCCGCCAAGATGAAAACTTCCCCCTAAATACAATTTTTGCAATTCAATTGGGAGATTGCGCCAGTCCCCACCTGGCGGCACCTGATTCATGACTTCAGCCTTTTTAGCGGGGTATTTTTGTCCTTCCCCATGAGGGCGATCGCCAATTGCCTCGCGAACCGTTCTCACGTACGGCAATTCCTTGGGGAATAGTATGCCCCCACTGAGCACGTCATCCCTCACTGCTACTATGATCAGCCTCTCCCGTTTCTGTGGGACATCAAAAAATTGGCTGCTTAAGACTTTATAAGCAACTTTGTAGCCAATCCCATCCTCAGACTTTATCGACTGCAAGATTTGAACCATGCTTTTTAGAGTCCGGCCTCCATCATGGGTTAGTAATCCTCTAACGTTTTCACCTATTGCAATTTTTGGCATTACCTCCCTTACACACCTTGCAAATTCGTAAAAGAGCGTCCCCCTGGCGTCATCGAAACCTCGTTTCTTTCCAGCAAAGCTGAAAGCTTGACATGGAAATCCGCCTTCCACTAAGTCAACCTGGTTGTGGAATGCAGTGAAATCTAACTTCGCGACATCGCCCTCCACGACATTCCAGTCTGGGGCATTCTGGCGCATGGTCGAGCAGGCGGAAGGCTCCATTTCACTCAGTAGCAAATGCCTAAATCCTGCATTGCTCAGACCGAGAGCTGTCCCACCTGCCCCCGCGAAGAGATCAATACACGTGAGGGAAGTTAGGGCGTCTTCATGCACCCTATGGGTCGGCTTCTTCACCGCACCTGGGGTTTGTAATAAATGCTCGATTTCTGTGCGCTTAAACATTCTGATCCCGGCCAATGTTTCCCCCCGGATAAGGCCTTTTTTGAGTGCAAGGCGGAGCTGCGCCGCCTGTATGTCAAATGATTCGTGCACTTGTTTTGCTGTAAGTAAATCACTCATTGCTTCATCCTATATTCCTCCCCAGACAATACCTCCGGCACCCGGCCATCGGGCTCGCCTGTTAGGCCTAATTTTCTACCCGTGATTCACGGTCAAACTGCATCTGTTCCCTTTGGGTTGCTTCAAGATACTTCTCATCCTTGGATTTTCACCCCAAGCATCAAGGCTGGCACCGCCCCAGATTCTCCAATCGGCAGTGCATTCCGCTTCTCGCATCTCAGCCCCTCTCGAGTAGGTCGCCAGCAGTGTCGCCCTCATAGGGTGCAAAGACTTCGTTGAATCGTCCTGCCGCTAGTGTGCTCACAGTGCAGGGTTCAATCTCGGTGGTTGATAGCCACAGCACCTGTGGTGAATCCAAGGATTCGCCAAAGACCAAAAAAGGCCCCGATTCGATGAAGGTCACGTTGTTCTCGCCGCCATTCGATTCTGTCTCGCGCACCCACTTATGCAGTTCTGTTGGGTCGTGATACCAATAGCTCTTTGGCACACCGCTATTTGTGTCTAGCTCGAACTCGGCATCGCCCATATAGGTAACCTGCACTGGCAGTCGGGGTTCGACTTTGATTCGTTGCCAAGTTGCA
>CAINTU010000097.1 GCA_903853515.1 uncultured Micrococcales bacterium
AGACAAAATACCCGAAATTTTTTCGCCGTTAACCAAAACATCGTTTGGCCATTTGGCAACCACCGTTGCCCCCGGCAATAAAGATCTGACGGCCTGGGTCATCGCGACCCCTGCCAAAAGTGGCAGCCACGAATACCGTTCAATCGCGAAACCTTTTGGCCTAAGCAAAATCGAAACCGCTAAACCCGCGCCAGGCGCGCTCACCCAATCACGACCAGATCGGCCACGACCGGCGGTTTGGTTATCGGTGACAACCACCGAGAAATCAGCCAAGCCAGCGCCAACGTTGGCGGCTGACAACAAATAACTGTTGGTCGAATCAGTTGACTCAAGATATAGCAATGAACTGCAAAGCGAAGAAGACACGGGTAACTGCATGACAAAAGGATATTGCCAACCCCCGACTTTGCGGGGTACAAGGCGCCTAAGAGTTCTAATAATCAGGGTATTAACAGGCTATTTAGTAGGTTTGAGTTAGCAAATTTGCTGGTTGGCTCGAAATCTGAGCCGACAAATGTGATGGAGTTCTTAATTGACCGAGAAACAGACCCCCGCCGACGCGCTGTTCACCACAGCCGGCAAAATCGAAGATCTGCGCAAGCGTTACCACGAGGCCGTCTATGCCAGCGGTGAAGCAGCGATTGCCAAACAGCATTCCAAGGGCAAAAAGACTGCCCGTGAGCGCATCGAGATGTTGCTTGACGAAGGTTCGTTTGTCGAGATGGATGAATTTGTTCGCCACCGCTCGACCGCATTCGGCATGGACAAAAACCGACCTTACGGCGATTCGGTTGTTACAGGCATCGGCACCATCAACGGTCGCCAGGTCGCACTTTTCTCACAAGATTTCACCATCTTCGGCGGTTCGCTTGGCGAGACTGCCGGCAACAAAATTATTAAACTCATGGATTTGGCCATCGCCACCGGTGTTCCACTAATCGGAATCCTTGATTCGGGCGGTGCGCGAATTCAAGAAGGAGTCATCGCGCTTGGCAAATATGGCGAAATCTTTAAGCGCAACACTATGGCTTCTGGTGTTATTCCACAGATTTCGATCATCATGGGCCCAGCTGCCGGTGGCGCAGTATATTCACCAGCTCTGACCGACTTTGTGATCATGGTCGACAAGACATCGAACATGTTTGTTACCGGGCCAGATGTAATCAAGTCAGTCACCGGCGAAGTGATAGACATGGAAGGACTCGGTGGCGCACTCGCCCACAACAAGACCTCAGGCGTCGCTCACTATCTGGCTAGCGACGAAGAAGACGCCCTCGACTACGCTCGCTCGCTGCTTAGCTATCTGCCAGAAAACAATTTGAGCGAGAGCCCGGTCTATGAGGTCGAGCCTTCGCTAGAAATTACCGAAGCAGACCGCGCATTGAACACGATTATTCCTGACTCGCCATCGCAGCCCTATGACATGCGCACCGTAATCGAATCAATCGTTGACGACGGTGAATTTTTAGAAGTGCAACCGCTTTTCGCCCCGAACATTTTGATTGGCTTTGCTCGCGTAGAGGGTCACAGCGTTGCAATCATCGCAAATCAACCGAGCGCGATGGCCGGCACGCTAAATATCGACGCGGGCGAAAAAGCTGCGCGCTTTGTTCGTTTTGCCGATGCGTTCTCGATTCCGATTTTGACCTTGGTTGATGTGCCCGGTTATCTGCCAGGCAAAGATCAAGAGTGGAACGGCGTGATTCGCCGCGGCGCAAAGCTGCTCTATGCATATGCCGAGGCAACCGTGCCACTGGTAACAGTGATTACCCGCAAAGCCTATGGCGGTGCTTACATCGTTATGGGTTCAAAGCAACTCGGCGCCGACATCAACCTCGCGTGGCCGACTGCAGAAATCGCGGTTATGGGTGGCCAGGGTGCGGTGAACATTTTGTTCCGCGACAAGATCAAGGCAGCCGAAGAAGCCGGCGAAGACGTTGAGAAAGTGCGCGCGCAATTGGCCGCGGAATACACCTATAACGTTGCAAGCCCGTTCTTGGCAGCCGAGCGAGGTGAGCTTGACGGCATCATCGAACCAGCAGCCACCCGAGTTAGCGTCGTGAAGGCCCTTAACGCCCTGCGCACCAAGCGTGCTTCTACCCCACCAAAGAAGCACGGAAACATTCCGCTGTGATGCAAAACGAAGATCTCGGCAACATCTTGCGCATCGAATCGGGCTCGCCAACACCTGCCGAGCTCGCCGCTGTGTTGGCAGTGCTTCAGGCTGCTCAAGCCGAAGAGTCAGGCAAAAGAAAACTCGCTCGCAAACCTAAGTCGACCTGGACTCGAAACGGCGGCGCTTTGCGCTCAACCATCACGCCTGGTTTTGGTCAGTGGCGATCACACTACCGACCAGGGCTAGATTAGTCTCAGAACTTTTTGCACCAACAACTAGAACCAATCGCCACGAGCGATCGCCCGCGGTGACCACAATTGAAAGGAACCGCGATGACTCGCGAACTCTCAGAGCTAGACAAAATTGCTAACCGCTGGGTTGAGACACTGATTGAACTGAGCCCAGACTTTGCCACCTATGCTGGCAAAAAAGTTGGCGAAGACAAACTTGACGACACCACACCAGAGGCCGCCGATCACTACAACGAGCTCGCAAAGAAGCTACTCGCCGACGTGCAGGCAGCGCCTGTTCGTGACGCCGTTGACCAGGTCACCAAGGATGCCATGATTTCGACCACCCAGTTGGGCATCGAGATTCATGAATCGGGCCTAGGTCACCGCGACCTGAACCCAATCGCATCGCCCGCTCAGGGCATAAGAGACATCTTCGATCTTTCACCGACCGCTACAGAAGAGAACTGGGCGAACCTTGCCAAGCGCATGAAGGCTGTCGAAGGTGCGGTCGAAGGTTACATTCGCACACTGCAGCTTGGCATCGATGCCAAAGACACTCCGGCAAAGCGTCAAATCGCCCTTGCATTAACGCAGGCACAGCAAATCACCGCAGCTGATGGTTTCTTTAGAAAATTCGCCGCTGGTGCAAGCGCCGACGGCGCTGAACTGCCAGAGAGCCTGAAGCGTGACCTTGCCGAGGCTGCCGAAGTCGCAACCGCCGCCTATGGCACTTTGGCCGATTTCTTCGAGAACAAGTTGATGCCAGCGGGCAACGACGTCGATGCAATTGGTCGCGAGCGTTACCAGCTGCTGTCTGCTCGCTTCTTGGGCAAGCGAGTTGACCTTGATGAAACTTATGAGTGGGGTCGCGAAGAACTCGCTCGCGTGATTGCCGAGCAAAACAAAGTTGCTAACGAAATCAAGGCTGGCGCAACTATCGAAGAGGCCATCGAGGTTCTCGATAATGACTCTGCCCGCAAACTGCACGGCACCGATGAACTGCAAAAGTGGATGCAAAAACTTAGCGATGCCGCAATCGAAAATCTGAGTGGCACTCACTTTGATATTGCAGAGCCACTGCGCAAGCTCGAGTGCATGATCGCGCCTACCCAGCACGGTGGCATTTATTACACCAGCCCCACCGATGACTTCAGCCGCCCAGGCCGCATGTGGTGGTCTGTGCCGGTTGGTGTGACCGAGTTCAACACCTGGCGTGAAACCACGACCGTTTATCACGAGGGTGTGCCTGGTCACCACCTGCAGATCGCTCAAAAGGTCTATAACCGTGCTGAGCTAAACGACTGGCGTCGCTTGGCGTCTTGGTCGTCTGGCCACGGCGAGGGTTGGGCGCTCTATGCTGAGCGTCTAATGCAAGAACTCGGTTTCTTGAACGACCCGGGTGATCGCCTCGGCATGCTTGATGGTCAGCGCATGCGCGCTGCTCGAGTGGTGCTAGACATCGGTGTGCACTTGGGCAAGCAAAACCTTGACTCAACCGGCGTGTGGGACTTCGACTATGCCCTCGACTTTATGGGCAAGAACGTCAACATGAGCAAGCAGTTCGTGAACTTCGAAGTGCACCGCTATTTCGGCTGGCCAGGTCAGGCACCTTCTTACAAGATTGGCCAGCGCATTTGGGAGCAGATTCGCGACGAATACGAGAAGCGCCAAGGCGCAAACTTTAACATCAAGGACTTTCACATGAAGGCCTTGAACCTCGGCAGCATTGGCCTCGACGTGCTCGAGAAAGCGATGCTCGGCTAAGCGTTGCAACGCTAGTGGCCTAAGGGCCTAAGACTTCGGCGGGTCGGCTGGTTCGAGTAATCGAACTGGTCGGCCCGCTAAAGCTTAAGCCAGAGGTCTGGCTGTGCCTGCCCCGGCCGAGTGGCCACCACCGTCAAGTGATAGCTCTCGTTGCGCGGCGAGCGCAACTGAACTCGACCAGAGTCGATTTTGTCGATGGCGTCAGCCGCCATTGCCTTCAGGTTCGATTGGCTTTGCTCGTCGAGCGAATCCATGCCGCCTTCGTCAAGCACAACCACCGTGACGCCTCGTTCGCGAGCACTTCTAATCGTCAGATTGAGCCGGTCGTTCAAAATGCCACGCCCACGGATTTGATCTCGCAGCGCAGCTTCGATAAGTGCAAAGTCTTTGCGCTGGGGTTCGTCGAACACCTGGCTTGCCGAAGCTATTTGCCTCAGTGCTGGTTCTGCACCGCGCAGAATCTCTTGAATGCGCTCTGCTCGCTCTGCGCGAACGGCCACCAACCTGGCCGCGTCTTCAGCTGAGGATTGGCTCTCGGCCAAATACTTTTGCGTCTCGATGGCAGCCGTATTTATGCCAGAAGAAATAGCCAGCCCTGCCAACACAAAAACAATCGCGCCGGCAAGGCCGGTGACCGCTATGGCGCTTGGCCCACCAAACACCATGACTTGAGTCACCAAAACGACCAGACCCAAAACAGATATCGCACGGTGGCCGCGCACTGCCGTCACGGTCATCAGTGTTGCCACGCCCATCACATACCAGGTGGCATTCATTCCCTGAGCAAATACAGATGTCTGTGAATCGACTAGAAACGGAATAGCCACTGCTGCAACAAGATTGGCGATTGCCTGCCAGATTGGCATGCGCACGCCGCGGTAGAGAATCAGTGATGGAAAAACTGTGCAGGCATAGAGCGCGATAGGCAATAGGCAGATCGGCGCATTTGCATAATGGCTGGCCCAAACTATGCCGCTATAGACGTTATATAGAGCGAACAGGCTTGTGAAAAGCGATGCAGCCCAGCGCCTGACGCCAATCACTTTTTGTGCCATTCGATAATGATGGTTGCGCCTTTGCCAGGGGCAGACTCAATGTGCACCAACCCACCAACCGACTCTGCCCTGCCGATAATCGAATTGCGTATGCCTAGCCGACCACGCGATGCACTGCTGGGTCGAAAGCCTCGACCATTGTCTTTGACAACAATTTTTAGGGAATGGTCGTTGGCTTTCAAAATCAATTCGCGAGTTGCCTTCGGCCCCGCATGGGTCAGCGAATTGCTCATTGCCTGCAATGTGGCTTCGGTTAGTGCGTTGGCAACCTCTGCTTGCAGCGCAAAAGGCACGGCAATTGTGGCGCGAGTTTCGATCGATGGATCAATTTTTTCGACCGCAGTTTTAAGCGCATCGAAAAAACCTGACACATAGATGCGTTCAATTTGGTTGGGCTCAATAAATTCTGATTTAAGTCGGTCTAAGGCAGTCTCGGCCAATCTGGCCGAAGCTTGCAACTGCTCAGTTGTGGTCGAGTTGCTGGCGCTAATCAGGGCGGTCAGCACGCTATCGTGCACCAAAGCATCGACTCGCGCTCGCTCGCGCGATTGGGCGTCTGCCTTAGCGCTCGCCGCCCGCTGGGCAATCGCAGTCTCGTTTGCGCGGTCGGTTCTGGCCGCTGCATTCTTGAGCATCAGCGCGATGACTGCGACCGAGCCATTAGATAACACCGAGAAGGCGGCCGATTGGATCACATCGGGCCAACTGTGCGAGCCACCGATTGGGCTCAACATAATCGCCATCGAGCCGATAACCAAAGTCGCAAAATATAAAGCGACCCAACGCATTTTGAACGAGAGGGCAGCGGCAATCCACCCTGTATCAAATGCCCACCACAGCCATGGCACAAAAGTCGCTGGCGCACCATGCATGCCCTGCGCCTGCAAAGGCCAACTAACTAAAAGCACAATCATGAAACCGGCGTGCACCTGCAACCAAAGTTTGTTAGCTCGACCAAACCAAAAGGTATAGATCATCGACGCCTGGGTGATCCAGAGCCCTATCGCCAAAGGCCAAACGATATTGCTTTGCAAAAGTGGCAGCTGGGCGATCAAGTTAGTTGCGGTCTCGGCGCCGAGCAAGACGCTTGCCGCTGCAAATGCCCGACCGATTAGCCGATCGACTCGTCGAGAGGCGAAAGAGGCAATCTGTTGCGTTGGGTTGATGTTCAGCTGCGTCATTAGATGAGGTCCTCGCCCATCAACCCGTCTTCGATAAGTCGAATCAATAGCTCAGATTTGCCAGGCGCTGGCCTGCCGATTTTTGCGTATTTATCGCGCACACGGTCGATATGTTCTTTGACTGTGTATTTGCTCAATTCAAGTTGATAAGCGACCTGCTTGAGCGTTAGCCCACTGGCATACATGCGCAAAACTTCAAGTTCGCGCTCAGAGAGCTTTGCTCGAAATTCGAGGTCTGAGTCGATTGCAGCAACGGTCTCGGCGTTATTCACTTGCACGCCACCGGCAACGAGCTTGATGCTCTCGATTAGCTCAGACATGTTTTGATTTTTTGTCACAAGCGCGGCTGCGCCCTCAGCGAGGGCTTGGCGCACGGCATGCTTTTTGTCGGCGATTGAATAAATCAAAACTTGGCTGCCAGCGTCTAAGAGGTTGCGCACATTTTCGGCAGGCTGGCTGCCATCGGCTAGCGATAAATCGAGCACGACCACCTGCGGCATTGTGCCGTCAGATTTTTCAATCAGATCGGCAACGGTTGCGCTCGAAGCCAAGATTTCGAAACCAGCTTCAACGGCAGTCAGTTGAAATCCGAGGCGAATCGCTTCGTGATCATCAACAATCCCCACCGTTGTTTTAGTCATCGAACCAGACTAACCACAGTTTCAAAGTGGTGGGTGTGTGGGAACAAATCAAATGCTTTTATGTCGTTCAGCCGATAGCCGCCCTCAATCAAAGGCTTCAAATCACGGGCTACTGCAACGGGATCGCAGGCAACATAAATAATGTGGTCGGCTTCGAGTTCAAGCAGGCGACTGACCACGTGTTTTCCGGCACCCGCGCGAGGCGGATCAAGCACAATGGTCGAGCCCTTCGGCAGGGTGCCTTGACTGGCACGCTCGTCTAAGAATCGCTCGACCGGCGCGGTCACAGCCTTGGCGGCCTTGATGTCGACGAGGTTTCGCTTGGCATCTTCGCCGGCCTGCTTGCCGTTTTCGACGGTAGTGATCTTTAGGTCAAGGCCAAAGGCAGCAGCCAAGGCACCGCTAAAGAGGCCAACACCGCCATAGAGGTCTAGGTTTTCGGCCGAGTTTGTGAAACCGGCGACCTTGGCCAAGCGAACAACTTCTTTTGCCAGCGTTTCGGCACCATCACGGTGCACCTGCCAAAATGCGCCAGGCGAAAGCCTGAATGTGCGGCCACCCGCGCGCTCAACTAAACGCTCGTCACCGAAACCTTTGGCGTTAATCAACCACTGCAACTGACCGGTGCTCGATGAGGCGATTTCAATTTTGGTTACGTTTGGCGATTTCTTGCGGTGTAATGCAAGTTCGTTGATTTCATCGACGGCAAGTGGCAAATCTCGAACGGGCACGACCTCGTGGCTGCGCTCTCTAAACGGGCCAGGCTCACCAGAACTATCAACATTTAGTTGCACGCGTGTGCGATAGCCGAGCCCGTTTTTCAAATCGTCGTTGCCGACCGATTCAACTTCGACGCGCTTATCAATGCCAGCGAAACGTTCTAGCGCTTCTTGCAGCACATCTGCTTTTAGTTCGCGCTGCCGATCGAGTTTGATGTGGCCAAATTCAGCGCCACCAGCACCGGCACCATCAGCGGTGTATTCGGCTTCTGGCCAAAAATGCTTCACGCGATCTGGCGATGGTGTGATGACTTCGACAACCTCACCTCTGGCGAATGATCCGCCACGGTCTTCAAAAATGTGCACGCGCACTCGTTCGCCGCTTATTGCACCCGATACGAAGACAACGCGAGAGTCATGGCGGGCAACAAAGATGCCACCGTGCGCCACTTTTTCGATGTCGAGTTCAAGAAATTGGCCTAGCCATTTGGTCGAAGTTTTCACTTATCAAGTGTGCCAGACTCAAAGATGTGACTCGACTCGTTTTAGCTTCGACTTCGCCAGCTCGTTTGCGCCTTTTGCGCGATGCCGGCATCGACCCAATCACCATTGCCCCGGGTGTTGACGAAGATTTGGTGGTAGCCTCGGCGACCGCCGCAGGTCTCATTAGATCTACCAGCGATATGGATTTGCTTCTCGCCCAGGCGAAGGCCCGCGCGGTGTTGGCCAATGACCTCGCCCAAGATGCATTAATCCTTGGATGCGATTCGGCACTCGATCTCGATGGCAAACCGCTTGGCAAACCGCACGAACCGGCCGTGGCTTTTGCCCGCTGGCAGCAGATGCGCGGCCGCACCGGCCACCTGCACACCGGCCATTGGCTGATCGATAATCGTGCCGGTGGGCAAGCTGGCGAAACCGGCATCGCCACCTCGACCGCCGTTAGCTTTGCCAATTTGAGCGATGCCGAGATCGAAGCCTATGTGGCAACCGGCGAACCGCTAAAGGTCGCTGGGGCGTTCACAATCGATGGTCTAGGCGGGGCTTTTCTCGACCGAATCGAAGGCGATGCGCACACAGTTATTGGTCTGAGCCTTGTTGCGCTTAGACAGCTAACCGGCGTTTTGGGCGTCGAATACACGAGCCTTTGGCGCTAAAAACCTGCCACTGCCCCTAGAAATCAGGCCGTGGGGGCATCCTTGGTCTAAAAAGGGCCAAAACTAATAGGCTTAAGCGTTATGACTGCTTCAACGACAGCCAAAAAGATCACCAAGGTGCTGGTAGCCAACCGCGGCGAGATCGCCGTGCGCATCATTCGCGCCGCTCGCGACTGTGGTTTTAGTTCGGTGGCCGTTTATGCCGACCAAGACCGCGACGCGATGCACAGTCGCATGGCTGACGAGGCCTATGCCCTGAACGGCACCACTTCGGCCGAAACCTATCTGGTGATCGACAAGATTCTCGATGTGGCCAAGCGCTCTGGCGCTAACGCAGTGCACCCTGGCTATGGCTTTTTGGCCGAAAACGCCGAGTTCGCTCGCGCCGTTATCGAGGCTGGGCTGATTTGGATTGGCCCATCGCCTGAAGCTATCGAAAAGCTCGGCGATAAGGTTTCGGCTCGTCACGTGGCTGAAAAAGTTGGCGCTCCGCTCGCGCCAGGCACTCTAAACCCTGTTTCAGGCGCTCAAGAGGTGCTCGACTTTGTGGCTCAACACGGTTTGCCAATTGCCATTAAGGCCGCCTATGGTGGCGGTGGCCGAGGCATCAAGGTTGTTTATAACAAGGATGAAATCACCGATGCCTTCGAATCGGCCACGCGCGAAGCCATTGCAGCCTTTGGTCGCGGTGAATGTTTCGTCGAAAAATATCTTGAGAAGCCCCGCCACGTCGAGACTCAGTGCTTGGCTGACTCGCACGGCAACGTTGTAGTTGTTTCAACGCGCGACTGTTCACTGCAGCGTCGCCACCAAAAGTTGGTCGAAGAGGCACCTGCCCCATTCTTGACCGATGATCAGGTGAAGCGCCTTTATGAATCTTCGAAGGCAATCTTGAAAGAGGTTGGCTATTTGGGCGCCGGCACCTGCGAATTCTTAGTTGCCCAAGATGGCACAATCTCGTTTCTTGAG
>CAINTU010000098.1 GCA_903853515.1 uncultured Micrococcales bacterium
CTCAAATCTGGGCCTTTGACGGTCGGATTCACGCGCGGGTCAGGTTCTTCATAGCTGTAAAGAACCATGCCATTCAGCTGCTCTGGCGCCTCTCGAAGCCTGAAAAACAGGGGGTTCTCGGGGCATTCGGCGTGGTATTCAATGCGCGGAAACCACCTGCCGATCAGGGGCAACTTTGCCATGACAGCATCATAAAAATCGGCCAGATCGAGTGCGCTGATGGGCGAGGTTGCTTGTGCGTTTGCTTCGAGCCCTGCGCTAAAACGGGCAAAATGCAAATCAAGTGAGCGCACGCGACCATCTTCGACCAGCCACGAATCAGCGGCGGCGAGGTTCACTTCGTCTGCCTTGGTGAAGGGATTGGTGTTGAGGCTGGTATTGAGATCGGTGTTGAGACTGGTGTTGAGACTCGTGTCGGCACTGCCCTCTGAAATTGGCACCAGAACACCGTCAACGAAGCGATATAACTCGACGGAGGTGCTCAATTGCGGGGCTCGATTCTTGACTTGTTGCTGCACTGGCCTTGGGCTGGTTTAGACAGTTGTTTATGGGTCTAATCTATAGATACCAAAGCCCCTAAATAAGCCAAACCAGATTGGGTCGCCCATGCAGATTTATAGCATGTCGATGCGCGCTCGTCTGAATATGGATGACACCTTTGCCACCCTGCACAAAGATGATGCGTTCGCATTTTGGCTTGATCGGCAGCATCACCCGACTAATGCATTCAGCGTTATGGGGGCTGGCTCGCAGGTGGTCGATGCCGACCAGCGCGTGCTCGATTATTTAGAGGCACAATTGGCACAGCAGTGGTCTGACTTAACCGATGTTGATTTGCCTTTTAGTTGGCGCCCAGGATTCGTCGGCGCACTGCACTTTGAGGCATTAAAAGCCGATGCCGACGCTAAGCCCAGCGGGTTCATGCTTATCGATCGCGCGCTGGTTTATGACCACAAGGGCAAAACGGTTTGGTTTGTTGGCATCTTTGATTCGCCAGAGAGTTTTAGGCGGTGGCATGATGCGGCTCTGCTTCGAATCGCCCTGGTTGGTGGCGAAAGTTTTGTTTATCGTCGCAACAACCCGCTGCCCGGCGGCGAGCCAGCAAAAGTCACCGCGCGGCACAGCGATGACGATTATTTGCAACTAATCGACACGGCAAAAGATCACATTGCTGTCGGCGATGTTTATCAGCTTTGCCTAACCAACCAGCTCGAAATCGAATCAAGTCACGACCCACTAGCCGTTTATCTAAAACTACGTGCAACCAACCCTGCACCGTTGTCGAGTTTTATGCGCCTTGGCGATGTCTCGATTTGTTCTAGTTCGCCAGAGCAGTTTCTGCACATCACCCGCGAAGGGCTCGTCACCACCAAGCCGATCAAGGGCACGAGGCCTCGTCACGCCGATGCCTCAACCGACGGCATTCAAGACCAGGTCATCGCAGAAGAACTTCGCAACAATCAAAAAGAGCGTGCCGAGAATCTGATGATTGTTGATCTGATGCGCAACGACCTTGGCAAAGTGGCCGCAGCAAACCAAGCGAATGTGACCAAGCTTTTTGACATCGAAAGCTATGCAACCGTACATCAACTGGTTTCTACCGTCGAGGCTCAATTAGCGCCAGGTCTTAGTGCGCTTGACGCGGTCGAAGCAGCTTTTCCGGCTGGGTCAATGACGGGTGCACCAAAAATCCGTGCGATTCAAATACTTGAAAACCTTGAGGCCGGCCAAAGAGGAATCTATTCAGGCGCCATCGGTTTTATTGCAGGCAACGGGGCAGTTGATTTGGCGATGACCATTCGAACCATCGTGTTTGAAAGCGGGCGGGCCAGGATCGGCATCGGTGGCGGCATCACCATCGATTCAGACCCGCATGCCGAATTAGCCGAAACCAAGCTCAAGTCAAAGGCGCTGCTGCAGGCTCTAAACGCCGAACTCGATTGGTAACCTTGTTATCTGCCTTGCTAACGAGCACAAACCAGACAACACGAACCAGACACTAGAGACCAGAGACTAGAAACCAGCATGACCCAACAAATCGAGCCAAGCGGCCCAAACTTTGCGGCAATTCAAGAAAAATGGTTGCCAATCTGGGATTCTCTGCGCCTGTTCGCATCTGGCAACGAGGGCGACAAGCGGCCTAAAAAATATGTGCTCGACATGTTTCCGTACCCATCTGGCGATCTGCACATGGGCCATGCCGAGGCTTATGCGCTCGGCGATGTGATTTCGCGCTATTGGGCTCAACGCGGCTTCAATGTGATGCACCCAATTGGCTGGGATGCCTTCGGCCTGCCGGCTGAGAATGCCGCCATCAAACGTGGCCTCGACCCGCGGGGTTGGACCTATGAAAACATTGAGCAGCAGCGCACCTCGATGCGACGTTATGCCTGCTCTTTTGACTGGGATCGTGTGCTGCGCACCTGTGACCCGATTTATTACCGCTGGAACCAGTGGCTATTTCTAGAGTTCTATAAAAAGGGTCTTGCTTATCGCAAGAATTCGATGGTCAACTGGTGCCCTTCTTGCCAAACTGTTTTGGCAAATGAACAGGTCGTAGGTGGTTTGTGTGAGCGCTGCGACAGTGTCGTCACCAAAAAGGCGCTGACCCAGTGGTTCTTCAAGGTCACCGAATATGCCGACCGCTTGCTTGATGACCTAGACACACTTGAAGGCAATTGGCCAGCCCAGGTGCTTTCGATGCAGCGCAACTGGATCGGCCGTTCGACCGGCGCAGAAGTTGATTTTGCTATTGAAGGTCGCGAAGAACCAATCACTGTTTATACCACCAGGCCAGACACCCTTTATGGTGCAACGTTTATGGTGGTTGCCGCCGACAGCGATTTGGCCGCCGAGCTAGTGGCCGGTTCAGATGCCGCTGTGCGCATCGAATTTCAGGCCTACCTTGGCGAGGTCAAAAAATCTAACGACATCGAACGCCTCGCAACAGACCGACCCAAAACCGGTGTCAACACAGGTCGATTTGCCATCAACCCGCTAAGTGGTGAGCGCCTGCCGATTTGGGTGGCTGACTATGTTTTGGCCGACTATGGCACGGGCGCAATCATGGCCGTGCCAGCGCACGATCAGCGCGACCTCGACTTTGCACGCACCTTCGGCTTGCCCGTGACAGTGGTTGTCGAAACCGGCGAGGCCGACCCAATCGAAACCGGTGTTGCAACCGTTGGCGATGGCGTGCTTGTGAATTCTGGAATTCTCAATGGTCTAAACAAACAAGAGGCAATCGCTAAGGCCATCGGAATCCTTGCTGAAGAGGGCCGAGGCAAAGCTGCCAAAAACTTTAGGCTGCGTGACTGGTTGATCTCGCGGCAGCGTTATTGGGGCACGCCGATTCCGATCGTGCACTGCGATGCTTGTGGCGAAGTGCCGGTGCCGGCCGATCAGCTGCCAATCGAACTGCCTAGCGCAGAAGGCCTCGACCTATCGCCTAAGGGCACCTCGCCTTTGGGTGCGGCGACTGACTGGGTGAATGTGCCGTGCCCTAGCTGTGGTGCGCCTGCAAAGCGTGACACCGACACCATGGATACCTTCGTTGACTCATCTTGGTATTTCTTACGCTATCTATCGCCAAACAGCACGACCGAGGCTTTCTCGAGTGAGGCTGCGCGCGAATGGGCTCCGGTTGATCAATATGTTGGTGGCGTAACTCACGCGATCTTGCACCTTCTATATGCAAGATTCTTCACCAAGGTTTTGAACGACCTTGGCTATGTTGATTTCAGCGAGCCATTCACCAAACTGTTGAACCAGGGGATGGTTTTGATGAACGGCTCAGCAATGAGCAAATCGCGCGGCAACCTAGTGCGCCTAAGCGATCAGCTTGATGAGCACGGTGTTGATGCGATTCGTTTGACCATGGCATTTGCTGGCCCACCAGAAGACGACATTGACTGGGCCGATGTTAGCCCTGCAGGTTCGGCAAAGTTTTTGGCCCGCGCTTGGCGTGCGGCTGGCGATGTGACCTCGGCCGTTGGTGTCGATTTTGCCGGCGGAAATCTTGAGTTGCGTCGTGCCACTCACGCCTTCTTGCGAGATTTCAATGCGAACATCGAAAACTTCAAGTTCAATGTTGGCGTTGCAAAGATCATGGAACTCGTAAACGCAGTTCGCAAAGCCATCGACGGCTCAGTTGGTGGTGGCGATGCTGCTGTGCGCGAGGCAGTCGAAACTGTTGCCAACGCGCTGTCGTTGTTTGCGCCCTACACTGCCGAAGAGATGTGGGCGATTTTGGGTCACGAGCCTGGCGTTGCCTTGGCTGGCTTGCCAGACGCCGACCCGGCGTTGTTAGTTCAGTCAACCGTGACTGCAATCGGGCAAGTGGATGGCAAGTTGCGCGACACCTTCGAAGTTTCTGTTGATGCCACCGAGGCAGAGCTGCAAGCTCTGGCAGATTCGTCTGATGTGATTCAGCGTGCAATCGCCGGCCGTGAAATCGCCAAAGTGATCGTGCGAGCACCAAAGCTAATCAACATCGTCACAAAGGGCT
Source organism: uncultured Micrococcales bacterium (assembly GCA_903853515.1). Classification (GTDB taxonomy): domain Bacteria; phylum Actinomycetota; class Actinomycetes; order Actinomycetales; family Microbacteriaceae; genus Rhodoluna. The sequence continues at coordinate 4,508 of CAINTU010000098.1, forward strand.
AGCGCCTGCGGGTTATGCACAAATAATTTCGCTGGCGGTTTGCGTCTGTCTGCGCTGACTATTTTGGTGGCATGCTTGCAACCCTTCGTGCCACAATTCTGACTCTCACTCAACCGCAAAAGAAGCTGGCCATCGTTGCTGCCGGCGTCTTGGCCGTGCTTTGCTATGTGGCCGGGTCTATGGGTTCTGGTGGTACCGGTGCCGGCAGTGGTGGGGCGGCGGTTGCCACGTTTGCGGCCAGTGAAAAGCCAGTTGCGAGCAATTCGACACCGGCTGTGTCTTTGCCTCAGATTTATGTGGCGCTCGCTGGTGCGGTGAGGCATCCTGGGGTTTATTCGCTCAAATCGGGTGCACGAGTGTTTGATGCAGTCTTTGCTGCCGGAGGTTTAACCGCCAAGGCCGATCAGACGAGCGTGAACTTGGCTCGAGTAGTCACCGACGGCGAACAAATTGTTGTAGCAAAGATCGGAGTCGGCTCATCGGGCGAGTTTGGCTCGTCTGGCGTTGGCTCGTCTGGCGTTGGCTCGTCTGGCACCTCTAGCGCAGGCTCGTTGATATCGCTTAATCAAGCAAGCGAAACAGAGCTTGAAGCTTTGCCAGGTGTTGGGCCAGCATTGGCAGGTCGAATGATCGACTGGCGCACGGCCAACGGCGGGTTCAAATCTAAGCAAGACCTGCTAAATGTGACTGGCATTGGCGATAAGTTGTATGCCGCCATCTCAAAGTTGGTAACGCTTTGAGGCTGATTGCCGCAGCGCTTTGCACTTGGATTCTCTTGCTCGCGGCCGAGATTTCACCGGTGCCAGTCTCGCTCGTGCTTTTGGTTGCGAGCATTTGCGCTGTGCTGGTGGCAACTGTGACGCGCCGGCACCCGCTTGCCAAACGGTTGCTCTTTGCTTTGGTCGCGTCAGCACTTTGCCTAGCTAGCCTGCAGTGGCAGATTGCATCGTCTCAAAGTGACTCTTTGCGAACTGCGGTCGAGCAGCGCGCAACGTTGCGGGTCAACGCTCAAGTTGCTTCTGACCCCGTTGAGATCAAACACAAATCTGGTTCTGACCCCAGGTTTATGGCGCAAATCAAATTGCTTGAGCCAAAGGCTTTCGCAGGAAGCGCAGGTTTCTTATTGGGCGATGCCAGGGTTTCAGGGCTTCGGCAAGGCGATGCCATCGATGCGGTTGTTGCTCTGCGACCTGCGTTCAATCAAAAATTTGGCTTCAGCGCAAACCTGCATTCGCTAATCGGCGCACATCACGAAAGCAGTGGCCTAGATGTCATTCATGCCATTCGCACTTCATTTCTGGCTAACCTTGCCGGCATAACACCAGATGCAGCAGGCCTTGTTGCTGGGTTAACTATTGGTGATATCTCTAAAGTTTCTGCCACGACCTTAGACGATTTCAAGATTGTTTCGCTCACGCATTTGGCCGCCGTATCTGGTGCAAATTGTGCAATCGTGCTCACCGCCGCCGCATTCATAATCAGCAGATTGGTTCGAAAACGCTGGCTTCGAGCTGGCGTCTCGTTGGCGGTCATCGCCGGCTATTTGGCTTTGGTTGGCCCGCAGTCAAGCATCTTGCGCGCATCGGCCATGGTTGCAGCAGTCATTATCGGTAGTGCACTTGGTCGCAAAATTGACCCGCTCGATGCTCTAGGTTTGGCTGCTCTGGTTCTCTTCGTGGTTGATCCGTGGTTGGCAAGCGATTATGGCTTTGCGCTGTCAACCCTTGCCACAATCGGCATCTTGGTTATTGCGCCAAAGCTGAGTGTTTATCTTGCGCGCTGGCTGCCGCAGTGGTTGTCACTTGCCATAGCGGTCACTCTCTCGGCCCAAATCATGTGTCAGCCAATCCTGCTGGTGTTGCAGCCTGGGCTACCGGTGTATTCGATCGTGGCCAACCTGCTTGCCGAGCCTTTGGTTGCGCCAGTCACCATGCTCGGGTTGCTCGCCTGCATAGTCGCACCGGTGGCGCCTGTGTTGACTATTGCACTCTGCAAACTTGCTTCGCTCGCCACTTGGTGCATCGTCGCAGAAGCCCACTGGTTTGCAAGACAAGATTCGGCAACTTTAGGGTGGCCGCAAGGTCCATTCGGAATCCTTCTTGCGGCAGTGTTTGTTGTGGCAATATTTTGGCTTGCTATTTCGAGGCAAAAATATCGCGCATTCGCTTTTGCTGCCGCAGTTGCCGTCGTGGCAATCTCGAGTTCAACGCTGATGCAATCCACCATTCGATTGCATGCCTGGTCATCAAAGAACTTCACGTTGGTCAATTGTGACGTTGGCCAAGGCGATGCGTTAGTGATCAAATCGCGGGGTGAAATCGCCGTAGTCGACGTCGGGCGAGACGACGCCCCAATTGACCATTGCCTGAAAGATCTAGGCATTCGAAAAATCGATTTGCTTGTGCTAACTCACTATGACCTAGATCACGTTGGCGGGCTCTCGGGTTTGCTCAACCAACGCAACGTAAAACTAGCGATGCTCACCTCATTTCATGACTCACGACCAAAGGCTGATTTCTGTGACCGCTTGCTTGCGACTAAGGGCGTGAGCATTGTGCGCGCACAAGTCGGCCTAAATGGCAAGTTGGGTGATTTTGACTGGCAAGTGCTCTCGCCACACAAAGATGCGCCAGAAGCTGAAGATTCGAATGACGGCAGCGTGACAATGCTCTGGCAAGATTCGCGAATGGCACTATTCACCATGGCCGATCTTGGCGAGAAGGGTCAATTGCGCCTAGGGGCAGAGCAATCTGCACTGTTAGCCGCTGGCTTTGGTGACAGACAAGTGGTTGTCAAAGTGGCTCACCACGGATCAGCAGACCAATCGAGCGAATTCTATGAAGCGATACAGCCTCAGATTGCCTTGATTTCGGTTGGCAAAAACAACGGTTATGGCCACCCAACCAACAAGACGCTGGCTCTCTTGCAATCTGTTGGCGCTGCCGTTTTTCGCACCGACAAACAAGGTGCCTTGGGGGTAATCGAAGGGCCGTCTGGCCTTAGCGTCGCCGTCTCTGGTGGCGGTTAGGCTTGTGTGGTGAATCAAACAACCACCGAGACATGGCGCAATTTAAAGCCGCATCCGGTGATTCTGCTAGGTGGGTCAATCGAATTCTTTGCAGACAGAGCAGTGCGCACTGTGCGCGACGCGATGCGCAAAAAGATTGACGAACTAGAAACGGTTTATGTCGAATGCGCCGACTATCAGGCCGGTCAAATATTCGATCTTGCTAGTCCTGGGCTTTTTGGCGAAACCAAGTTAGTTGTGTTTACTGGCGCCGAGCGTTGCACAGATGAATTTATCGCCGACACAATCAAATATCTCGAACAGCCGAGCGACGAATCTGTGGTGATTATTAGGCACTCGCTCAAATCGACTCGAGGCAAGCGCATGCTCGATTCTGTTCGCGCAAGTCAGGTTGCCATCGAAGTGTCTTGCGCTGATTTTGAAAAGGACTTTCAGCGAATCGCCTTCATCGAGCAAGAGTTCTCGCCGCACAAAGTTCAAAAGGCTGCGGTGCAGGCCATCGCCGACATTTTTGGCAAGAACTATGAAGAAATCGCTGCAGCAGTTTCTCAGGTCGTCGTTGATGTCGAAGGCGAAATAACCTTCGATGTAATCGAGAAATATTTTGGTGGTCGAGTCGAGATAACAAACTTCAAAATCGCCGACGCCGCTATTTCGGGTCAGCGAGCAGAAGCTCTGGTTTTGCTTCGTCAGGCCCTCTCGCAAGGTGCAGAGCCTGTGTTGGTGTTGTCGGCCCTGGCCAGCAAGATCGAAGAAGTTGCCAAAATCCATGGTAACCCTAAGGCCACAGCGGCTAGCATCGGCAAAACCGATTACATCTTCAAAAAAATTCGCGATCTAAGTGGCACAATCACAGAAGACGGCCTTGCCACAATGCTCAGCTCTTTGGCAGACACCGATGCGGCAATCAAAGGCGCAGAAGCCAGCCCGCATTTTGCCCTCGAGCGAATGGTTCAACTAATGGCGAACAAAGGCAAAATCTAATGGCCAAATCGAAAGTCACTTGGCTCACTTTTGTTGCCCTAATTCTCATTTCTATCGTGCTGCGGCCGCCGGTTGCGATCGTTGGGCCGCTTTTAGACCAGCTTTCTAAAGCCGAAGGGCTAAACCAACTGCAGCTATCACTCATCACATCGGCCCCCGTGATCTGCTTTGGTCTTGGCGCATTTGCGGGGCCATGGGTCTCAAGGCGTTTTGGCATCAACCGCGGCATGCTTGCCGTTTTGCTGGTCTTGGCGCTAGCAAGTGCACTCAGATTGCTCGGCGGATTTATTTGGTTATTGGTTGGCACTCTCGGCATCGGACTTGCCATAGCGCTTGGCAATGTGTTCTTGCCAACAATCGTTCGTGGCCGTTTCGCCACCCGTGTGGGTTTGGCTACCGGCAGTTACACCACGCTTTTGGCAATCTCTGCAAGCTACGCAGCCTCAATGGCAGTGCCGGCAGCTGATGCGTTCGGGGGATGGCGAACTACCTTCGCCATCTGGTTGATTCCGGCTGTGCTAGCAGCTTTTGCATGGCTGCCCGATTCAAGAATCGCTGAAGAAAAAGTTGTTAGTTCGGCAAAGCAAACTGCTGCGAGCAACAGGGCCGTTCGCCGCAGTCTAATCACCTGGTCGATTGTCGGTTTCTTCGGCATTCAGTCGCTTGGCTTTTATACGGTGCTCGGTTGGTTGCCAACCTTGCTAACTCAACAGGGGCAAACCGAAACCCAGGCGGGCAATCTGTTGGCGCTCACAACGTTTATTGGTGTGCCAACCGGGTTCTTGCTATCAACGCTTTTCAAACGATTGCGATCGCTGTCATTTTTGGCGGCGGTCATCTCGGTCGTTACGCTAGCTGGCTTTGTGTTGCTCTGGCTCACGCCTAACGCGCCACTAATCGGGTGTCTGTTAATCGGCATGGGTATGGGCGCGACTTTTCCTTTGTCGCTGTCACTCATTGCAACTCGTGCCTCAACTGCCGAACAGACCACATATCTTTCTGCAATCTCACAGGGCTGGGGCTATTTAGTTTCGGCCGTGGGCACTTTTGCGTTCGGCTATTTGCGAGAGATCACCGGCGATTTCAAAACCAGCCTGGCGATGATGGTTGTTCTCTGCGTGCTGCAGGTTGTTGCCGGTGCGATTGCTGGTCGCGATCAACACATAGCCGCCGAATAATTTCAAACGTCAGCAACAACAAACACATAAAAAAAGTCCCCACGATTTCTCGCGGGGACTTTTTAGAAACTTTGGTCTAGTTGACCTTCTGGTTAGTTTAGGCCTGCAACTTTTTTAGCAATAGCCGACTTGCGGTTAGCTGCCTGGTTCTTGTGCAAAACGCCTTTAGAAACTGCTTTGTCTAGCTTCTTGGTGGCGACCTTTAGTGCGTCTGCGGCCTTAGCCTTGTCTCCGGCAGCAACGGCCTCGCGAGCGGCACGAACAGCGGTCTTAACTTCGCTGCGAACAGCCTTGTTGCGCTCGGTTGCCTTAGCGTTGGTGCCAATTCGCTTGATTTGCGACTTGATGTTTGCCATGTTTCACTTTCTAGTTTTGCTTCAGCGCAAAAATCGCCGTTGCAGTAAAAGATATTTGAGTTGGACTTAGATGGAGACACTCATCTGAACCGAAGATAAGCCTACCAGTCAAGCGCCAAAGCGGGCAACTGTTGTGCGAGAATAGTCGTTCAGGGTGTTTGCCCAAAGAATCAGCCCATTTCAAGCACAAGAGGTAGTTTTGTCGCCACGCGCAACCACGCGGCTCACGCCAAGCAAAACCGACCCAGCGCTGATCCGCAATTTCTGCATCATCGCCCACATTGACCACGGCAAATCAACACTTGCCGACCGCATGCTGCAGCTCACCGGCGTGGTCGATGACCGCTCTATGCGTGCTCAATACCTTGACCGCATGGATATCGAGCGCGAACGAGGCATCACCATCAAATCTCAGGCAGTTCGAATGCCCTGGGAATACGAAAACCAGGTCTATGCCCTGAACATGATCGACACGCCAGGGCACGTCGACTTCACCTATGAGGTCTCACGGTCGCTGGCTGCCTGCGAGGGTGCAGTTTTGCTTGTCGATGCGGCTCAGGGAATCGAAGCCCAAACGCTTGCCAACTTGTATCTGGCACTTGAGAACGATTTGCAAATCATCCCAGTTCTCAACAAGATCGATCTGCCTGCTGCACAGCCCGAGAAATATGCTGAAGAGCTAGCGAACCTAATCGGTGGCGACCCTGACGATTGCTTGCGTGTGTCGGGCAAAACCGGCATGGGTGTCGACCTTTTGCTCGACAAAATTGTGCGCACCGTTAAGCATCCGGTTGGCGATATCAACGCCCCTGCGCGTGCCATGATTTTTGACTCTGTTTATGACTCTTATCGCGGCGTGGTTACCTATGTGCGCATGATTGACGGGCAGCTAAGCTCGCGCGAAAAAATTCAGATGATGTCGACTCGCGCGGTGCACGAACTTCTCGAAATCGGTGTTTCTTCACCAGAGCCAGAACCCACAAAGGGCTTGGCGGTTGGCGAGGTTGGCTATCTGATCACCGGCGTAAAAGATGTGCGCCTATCAAAAGTTGGCGACACCGTCACCACCCAAAACAAACCTGCCGCAGAATCGCTCAAGGGCTACGCCGAACCTAAGCCAATGGTTTTCTCGGGTCTTTACCCAATCGACGGCAGCGATTACCCGATTTTGCGCGAGGCACTAGACAAGCTCAAACTAAGCGATGCCGCGTTGGTCTATGAACCAGAGACCTCGGTTGCTCTTGGCTTCGGATTCCGCGTTGGCTTCTTGGGGCTTTTGCACCTCGAGATCGTCACCGAACGTCTCGAGCGCGAATTCGGTCTCGACCTGATCGCAACCGCACCTTCGGTTATCTATGAGGTCACCCTCGAAGACAAAACCGAACTCACCGTGACAAACCCGAGCGAATACCCGACAGGCAAAATTTCGAAGGTATTAGAGCCAATGGTTCGCGCAACAATTTTGTCGCCAAAAGATTACGTCGGCACCATCATGGAACTCTGCCAATCACGACGCGGAGTCATGCTCGATATGCAATATTTCGGCACTGACCGCGTGCAGCTGCGTTATGACATGCCGCTTGCCGAAATCGTCTTCGACTTTTTTGACAACCTAAAAAGCAAAACCCAAGGATACGCGTCACTCGATTATGAAGAGTCTGGGCTGGCGCAGGGCGATCTCGTCAAGGTCGATATCTTGTTGCAGGGTGAACAGGTCGATGCCTTTAGCGCAATCGTGCACCGCGAGAAGGCCTATGCCTATGGCGTGATGATGACCGGCAAGCTGCGCGAATTGATTCCGCGCCAACAGTTTGAGGTGCCGATTCAGGCAGCTATTGGCGCTCGCGTTATTGCCCGCGAGACTATTCGTGCGATGCGCAAAGACGTTTTGGCTAAGTGTTACGGTGGCGACATCTCGCGCAAGCGCAAGCTGCTTGAAAAGCAAAAAGAGGGTAAAAAGCGCATGAAGATGGTTGGCCGCGTTGAAGTGCCACAAGAGGCTTTCATTGCTGCGCTCTCGACCGACGCCGAGAAAAAGGGCGAGAAGAAGGGCAAATAATGGCCCAGACCGTTGAGGGTATTGTTGCCCCCGCCGATGGTTCGCTCGAAGAATCTGTTTTGATTGGTGCCGATTCTCGAACTTTTCACGCCTATCTGCACATTCCGTTTTGCCGAGTGCGCTGCGGCTATTGCGATTTCAACACCTACACCGCAAGCGAGTTGACCGATGTGTCGCAAAGCACTTTTGCCGCCACGATCATTAAAGAGATTGAGTTTGCGGCGCGGGTCATAGAAACTCGAGGCCTGCCAAAGCGGCAGCTTGCCACAGTCTTTTTTGGCGGCGGCACACCAACTCAGTTGCCGGCTAGCGATTTGGTTTCTATTTTGGCTGCACTTGAGTCGGCGTTCGGCATTGCCGCCGGCGCCGAAATCACAACCGAAGCCAACCCCGATTCTGTCGACGCTAGTTTCTTGCAAGAACTCGCAGCTGGCGGCTTCACTCGTGTTTCTTTTGGAATGCAAAGTGCTGTGCCGCACGTGTTGAAAGTGCTAGATCGAACCCATAACGTTGAGAACTTGCCAGTGGTTGTGGCCGCAGCCAAAGCTGCGGGCCTAGCGACTTCGGTTGATTTGATTTATGGCGCGCCAACCGAAACCCTCGAAGATTTTCGCTTGAGCCTGGCGGCAGCGATTGCGCTCGACCCAGATCACATTTCGGCATACTCGCTCATTGTTGAACCCGGCACAAAGCTGGCTCGACAAATCAAGGTCGGCAAATTGCCAGAGCCAGACGAAGACGAGCAGGCAGATAAATACCTGATGGCCGATTCGATGCTGGCTGATGCTGGGTTCGATTGGTATGAGATCAGCAACTGGGCCAAATCAGAGGCACAGCGCTCGAAGCACAATCTTGCATATTGGCAATCTCAAGATTGGTGGGGTTTTGGCCCTGGCGCGCACTCTCACATTGGTGGTACCAGATGGTGGAACGTCAAACACCCCAGTGCATACGCCGGCAAGCTTCAAGCCAACGCCTCACCAACACAGGCGCGCGAATTGCTCGATGAAAAAACCCAGGCGGTCGAAAAAGTGCTGCTCGAGATGCGAATTGGCGCTGGTATTTCAATCGACCGAATCAAAATCGCAAGTGATCAACCAGAGCGCGTGGCTGGGGTAGTGGCAGATGCCATCGCGCGTGATCTCATCGAAGCCAAAGCCGCCATCGGTGGTCAGCTGGTTTTGACGCTGCCGGGGCGCCTGATTGCAGATGCCCTATTGCGCGAATTGCTCGGCTAATATTGGCACTCAGGGGCTTAGAGTGCTAAGCGCCAATTCGCCAAAGCTAACGAGGTGACGAACGTGATTCCAGAGCGCAGCTTAGAAGTGCTTCGCGCCATTGTTGACGATTACATCGAAAACCGTGAGCCGGTAGGTTCAAAGGCACTGGTAGACCGTCACCAATTCTCGGTCTCGAGTGCAACAATTCGAAACGACATGGCCCTGCTCGAAGAAGAAGGTCTAATAGTCGCCCCGCACACGTCTTCTGGTCGTGTGCCAACCGACAAAGGTTATCGAGTATTTGTTGATCGTCTAGAA
>CAINTU010000099.1 GCA_903853515.1 uncultured Micrococcales bacterium
AAGCTGGCGCAGATGACTATTTGCCGAAGCCAACCAGTCGCGAAAAATTGCTCGCGCGAATTCAGGTTCCGCTTCGTGGGTTAAAAGAACGCCAGCACACTGTTTTGAAAATTGGTGACGTTGAGATTGACGCGCAAAGCCATGAGGTGCGCAAAGGCAGTCGCAAGATTTCGCTTACTCCGCTCGAGTTCAAATTGTTGGCGACGCTAGCTAAAAACCCGAACGAAGTTTTTAGCCGCGAGATGTTGCTAGAGCAGGTGTGGGAATACACCTATAAGGCCGATACCCGTTTAGTGAACGTGCACATTCAACGTCTGCGTTCAAAGATCGAAGACGACCAAGAGAATCCCCAGTTGGTGCTTACCGTTCGCGGTTGGGGATACAAGGCTGGCCCAGAATAAATGTTCTTTCGCCGCGCCTTTAGGGCGGTAAAGCGACTGCTCGCCACTTCTTTGCAGGCTCGCGCAGTTGCAATCATGTTGGTGCTCGCTGGCGCTGCACTTGTTGTGCTTGGTGGTGTGCTGTCGTTCACAATCGGCAACGGTCTCTATAACACTCGTCTGCAACAGGTGAAAAGTGAATCGTCTCGTGCAATCTTGGTTTTGCAGGGCCACTTCATTGGAGCTAAAGCAACTGATAAGGCAGATTTAGCCCGACGCATGGCTGAGGTCGTGCCTGACCTCGAAGCAAGTGGCGTAGCCCAATCGCGGCTTGTGGCACTTATTCCGGTTGGCGGCAAAGCTAATCCTCTTGGCGCGGCTTGGGTTTATTCAGAGAAATTTGATTTGCGTTCTATCGACCAAGCGATGCAAGCCCAGGTTGATGCAGCAAAGGGCAATCTGATTAGCAAGCCATACGACCTGGCTTTCGCGGGCTCGTCAAACCCAACCGCCTTGATTGGTTCGCTAGTGCACTTGAACGGTGCCGGCAATTACGAACTGTTTTTGGCATACGATCTTTCGACCGAAGCTGGCACACTCGACTTCGTGCAGCGCACCTTGATCTTTGGTGGCCTCATAACTCTGGCAATCATCGCGTCGCTAAGTTATTTGGTAGTTTCTTGGCTAGTTGAACCTGTGCGTCAGGCAGCAGAATTCTCAAAGCGCATTGCCGCCGGTGAATTCGATGATCGAATCAAACCTAAAGGCAATGACGTGATTGCCGTTTTGACGAACTCGCTTAATTCGATGGCAGATTCGCTCGAGCAAAAAATTAAGTCACTAAATGAGTTGTCAATCATGCAGCAGCGATTTGTTGCCGATGTGTCACACGAACTCAGAACACCACTGAGCACAATGAAACTCACCAGCGAGGTGCTTTATGCAAACCGCGAGAATTTTGTCGAGCCCTCAAAGCGTTCAGCCGAACTCATGTTTGAACAAGTCAACAGGTTTGAATCATTGCTTAAAGAATTGCTTGAAATCTCTCGTTATGACGCCATGGGTGTAACCCCAGGATTCGAGATGCAAGATCTAAACGGCATGGTGGGCAAGGCTCTCGTCGGCATTCAACCGCTTGCCGATTCAAAAGGTGTTCACCTCGAAGTTAAGATTCCTAACGGGGCAGTGCCGGTTGAAGCCGATGCAGTTCGCATCGAACGCATTTTGTCGAACCTCTTGACCAATGCCGTTGAACACGGTGATGGCAAACCGGTGACCGTGCAGGTCGCCCAAAACCACAAGGCTGTCGCTGTGACGGTAACCGATCGGGGTATCGGCATGAACGAAGAAGAAAGTTCGCGGGCTTTCGATCGTTTCTGGCGTGCAGACCCGTCGCGTGTGCGCACCACGGGCGGCACCGGTCTAGGGTTGTCAATTTCGCTTGGCGATGCTCAAGTGCACAATGGCAACCTAGAGGTTGCCTCTGCACCAGGTAAAGGCACTTGCTTTAGGTTGACTCTGCCAAAGCGGCAAGGCGTCGACTATGCAAGCTCACCGCTGCCGCTAAAACTTGACGGCGAATAACAACAAATAGTCAGAGTTTTCAACAGATTTAGGCTGGCCGGCACTTGGGGTTCACCAAACCCAGACGATTAGTCAGTGAAGCTTATCGATTTGCTGTTGCCCACCAAATGTGTGGGCTGCCAAGGCATCGGGCCGCCAATCTGTAGTTCTTGTTTGTCAATGTTTAACCCGAGGCCAAGGCCGGTTACGCGCCAAGACCAAAGTGGACGCAATGTGAGCGGTGTTGCGGTGTTCGACTATGGCGATACGGTCGCGAAGGTAATCCATGCGGTTAAAGACCAAGGGCAAAGTTCGCTGCTTGCATTCATGGCCGATCAAATGGCTCAGGCGGTTTCAAAGCAAAATCTCGATTATCGGCGCGAACAAGGCGGCGGGCTAATCTTTGTGGGGTTGCCTAGTCGAAAAGAGAATCTGAACACTCGAGGGTTTTCGCACACAGCAAAGTTGGCTTCTGCTTTGGCATCGCGCGTCGATGGCGCGATGCATCTAAACCTGCTCGAAGCCACTGCCGCGGCCGATCAGGGTTCGCTCGATGTCGAGGCACGCGCAACAAATCTTGTTGGCACCATGAGCCTTAGGGCAGAGATTTTGCGGCACGCTTGTCTGCCGGTTTTGGCTAGGGGCGCGAAGGTTATTTTGATAGACGATGTAGTCACAACTGGTGCGACATTGCTTGAGGCCAAGCGCGCGTTTATTGTCGCCGGTGTGCAGGTCGGCGGTTTCATAACGTTTGCTGAAACTTTGCGAAAATTTGCACCAAATTGGCAAAACAGGTCTAACTTTGGCTTAACCCATTCGATGGGCCACTCAGGCAAGGAGGCAACACATCATGCAAGTTAAATTCACTGCCAAAAACCTAACCGTCTCAGACAGTTTTCGAAGCTATGTGGCCGAGCGAACTCCAAAAATAGATGCTTTAGGCACCAAGGTTTCTAACCTTGAGATCAAAATCACTCGACGCGAACATAGCAAGACCAATGGGCAGCAAGACATCGTCGAGCTCGTGGTTATCGAGCCACACCATGTGCTCAGAGCCAGCGCCACAGCCGACGACAAGTTCGGTGCATTCGATTTAGCGTTCGGCAAACTGACCGAGCAACTTCGCCGGCTAGGCGACAAGCACAAGGTGCACCGCGGCAGGCATGGCAACCCGTCAACCAGCGAACTAACTGCGCACGAATTTGCTGAGCTGGCGATTGTTCCTGCCGATGTCGATGCGCTTTTGAGCCAGCGTCGCAAACACGACGAAGAAGCTGCCTAAAAGCCAGTCGAATAGCGGTCTTGGCCTCAAATTTAGGGCCTTGAATTTAGGGCCGCGAGCGCTCACGTTTCATAGATTGGCCTGCCAGTCTAAGATTGAAGGGCAGTAATAGCCCTAAACGTTTGGAGCACCGTGGCCTCGATTATCGACAAACTTTTGCGCGCTGGCGAGGGCAAAATCCTTGCTAAATTGCGCAATACAGTCACCCAGGTCAATGCCCTAGAAGACTCGTTCAAAGCGCTTACAGATGAAGATCTGCTCGCCGAGACCGCAGAACTGCGCGCCCGCTATGTTGCTGGCGAAACCCTTGACGACCTTTTGCCAGAAGCCTTCGCCGCCGTGCGCGAGGCAGCTTGGCGCACGCTTGGCATGCGCCCTTTCGATGTTCAAATCATGGGTGGCGCTGCGCTGCACTATGGCAACATCGCCGAGATGAAAACCGGTGAGGGTAAGACCCTCGTTGCCACATTGCCTGCATATCTAAACGCAATTGCTGGCCGTGGCGTGCACGTTGTGACTGTGAACGACTTTTTGGCTGGTTATCAGTCAGAGCTCATGGGTCGTGTGTTCAGGGCCCTGGGCATGACTACTGGCTGCATCGTTAGCAACCAGACACCAGAGGTTCGTCGTCAGCAATACCTGTGCGATATCACCTATGGCACCAACAACGAATTCGGTTTTGACTATCTTCGCGACAACATGGCCTGGTCGGCAAACGACCTTGTTCAGCGCGAACACTTCTTTGCCATTGTCGACGAAGTTGACTCGATTCTTATCGACGAAGCCCGCACACCGCTTATCATCTCGGGCCCGGCATCAGGCGAAGCCAACCGTTGGTTCACTGAGTTTGCCAAGATTGCCGAAATTTTGCAGCCAGTCATCGACTACGAAATCGATGAAAAGAAACGCACAGTCGGAATCCTCGAGCCTGGAATTCAAAAAGTTGAAGACTACCTAGGCATCAATAATCTTTATGAGTCGGCGAACACTCCGCTGATTTCGTTTTTGAACAACTCAATCCGCGCCAAGTCACTTTTCAAAAAAGACAAAGACTATGTGGTGATGAACGGCGAAGTTCTAATTGTTGACGAGCACACCGGTCGTATTTTAGAAGGCCGTCGTTACAACGAGGGAATCCACCAGGCTATTGAAGCTAAAGAGGGCGTGGCCGTCAAGGCTGAGAACCAGACTTTGGCAACAGTGACTCTGCAGAACTATTTCAGACTCTATAAAAAGCTCGCCGGCATGACCGGTACTGCCGAGACCGAAGCTGCCGAGTTCATGAGCACCTACAAGCTCGGTGTGGTGCCAATTCCGACAAACCGCCCGATGGTTCGCAAAGATCAATCAGACCTTATCTATAAGAATGAAGTCGTCAAGTTTGCGATGGTTGTCGAAGATATCGCGGCACGCCATGCAACCGGCCAGCCTGTTCTAGTTGGCACAACAAGCGTCGAAAAGAGCGAATACCTAAGCAAGCTGCTTGCAAAGCGCGGGGTTCGCCATGAGGTTCTAAACGCCAAGAACCACGCTCGCGAAGCAGCGATTGTTGCTCAGGCTGGGCGCTTCGGGGCCGTGACTGTTGCAACCAACATGGCTGGCCGTGGTACCGACATCATGCTCGGTGGCAACGCAGAATTCATCACTGTTGAGACACTTAGCAAAAAAGGCCTAGACCCAGAAGAAAACGCCGAGGCCTATCAAGCGGCTTGGGCTGAGACTTTTGAAAAGGTGAAAAAAGAGGTTGCTACTGAGGCGACTCGCGTCACCGAGGTCGGTGGCCTCTATGTGCTCGGCACCGAGCGCCACGAATCGCGCCGCATCGACAACCAGCTTCGTGGTCGTTCTGGCCGCCAGGGTGATCCTGGTGAATCGCGCTTCTATCTTTCGCTAACCGATGACTTGATGCGTCTATTCAACTCAGGTGCAGCCGCAGCGATGATGAATCGTGGTTCGGTGCCTGACGAAATGGCGATCGAATCAACCGTGGTTAGCCGTGCCATCGCGAGCGCGCAGTCGCAGGTCGAGGCGCGAAACGCCGAGGTTCGCAAAAATGTCTTGAAGTATGACGACGTGTTAAACCGCCAACGCGAGGCTATCTATAGCGACCGCCGTCACATTCTTTCAGGTGATGACCTAACCGATCGCGTCAACGTATTTGTTGAAGACGCAATCACCAACATCGTCGATAACATGATTCTCGAAGGTGCCGGCACCGACTGGGATCTGCCAGCGCTATGGTCAGAGCTCAAGACGATTTATCCGGTGGGTCTAACGGTCGAAGAGGTGTTGGCTGAGGCCGGCAGTCGTTCGCGTTTGACCAAGGATTGGCTAACCCGAGAAATAGTTTCTGATGCAAAGCAGCAGTACTTGGCGCGCACCGCAAGTGTGGGCGAAGAGGCAATGCACGAACTCGAACGTCGCGTGGTGCTCTCGGTTATCGACCGCAAGTGGCGCGATCACCTTTATGAGATGGACTATCTGAAAGAGGGCATTGGCCTTCGAGCAATGGCACAGCGCGACCCGCTGGTTGAATACCAGCGTGAAGGCTATGTGATGTTTAGCTCGATGATGGGTCAGATCAAAGAAGAAGTGGCTGGTTTCTTGTTTAACCTCGAGGTTCAGGTCGACAGCAGTGCCGTCGAGCCTTCGGTAAATCAACAGCAGCTTACTTTTAGTGCCCCTGGCGAATCTGGCGAGACTGAGGTGAGCGGTGCCGGTACTAACTTGCAGGCTGCTCGCAAAGTTCAGCCAAACGCCGGTGGCAACAAGCCGCAGACTGATCGCCCAAACGGTGAAGGCAGTTCTTTCTTTAAGAACTAATAGAAAAGCGCATGGCTCTCGCTGCGCCGACTAAAGTACGGCAACCGACGCAGCGCGCCAGCGGCCATGAAAAGCCTCTAGCCTGATTGCAACAGCTCGCGCTCGGTTGGCTAGGTGAACGACCACAACGGCCTCGATAACACCGCGCGCGGGGCTAAAGAATGTCATCTTGCCTAGATCAACGCTCGGTCGCATTGTCAATTTGCCACGTTGGGCTCGCGCACTTGCGCTTTTAGCCACGTGCGTTCTCATTTGCAGAAAGACTTCGTCACATATCCACCTCGAGATCTGGTCTAAGTCGCGCACGCCGGCTAGCACCTCGATAACCGCCGGCGCTAGGTATTGCAGCAGCAGGCTCGGGTCACCCGGGTCAATAAATGCAGAGTCATCGTCGTTTATGAATACTTTGGATTCAGAATGATTTTTCACTGGCTCTTTTTTGGCATTGCCTGGCCCTGCCATCCGTTCATCTCGTCTTCCCCAAGCATGATGACAAAAATCTATTGCGCTGACAACACATTTAGGTGCTCATTTTGTTGCCTGTGTATAACTTTTTTGACAACGAAAGTTATGCAGCAAACTTTCCACTGTGAACATCGAAGCAATCGTTGAAGACTTAGCTGCCAAGATCGATTTTGAGAGCCGCGGCACTTGTCTCAAGCCGCAAAACGATCATGCAGTCATAACTTTCGAAGATCGCATGGCATCTCAGCCCAGCCCACAACTCATTGCCCAATTAGTTTCAATCGGCGCCGATTATGTTGCAACAATCGAGGGCGAATGCTGCAACAAGCTCGATTGCGACAACGAGCTAATCGGGCCAAGCGCGGCAAAAGTGTGTTTGAGATATACGCCCGCCAACGCGATCTCAACAGTCGGCCTTGACGCAACCAGATCAGAGTCGAGCGGGGAATCCCAGGTGAAGTTAGCAAGCGCGTTGCAAAAACATGTTGGTATTGACGTGTCACTTGAGTTTTTGAGCCAACGCAAGAC
>CAINTU010000100.1 GCA_903853515.1 uncultured Micrococcales bacterium
GCCAAGCAACGTGTCGAAGACATCCTGCGAGCACTTTAGTTAACCCAAGGGCGCCTAATGAAGTTTGTGGCAAGGCTGCTCCTAGGCGCAGCGTTGATCTTTGCCGGAATCGGGCACCTAACCTTTGCGAGAGAACCCTTTCAAGCTCAAGTGCCCGCCTGGGTTCCACTCGACGCAGATTTCGTAGTCATTGCGTCCGGTGTGGTCGAGATCTGCCTCGGTCTAGCGCTGACCTCTTTGAGTAAGTATCAAGTTCAAATTGGCCTAGTGACAGCAGCGTTCTTCATCGCAGTCTTTCCGGGCAACGTTTCGCAATGCCTCACGCACACCGATGCCTTCGGCCTAAACACAGACGACGCCCGACTTGTAAGACTCTTCTTCCAACCGCTATTGGTGGTTTGGGCACTGTGGTCAACAGGTGCCTGGAAGCGCCCTCGGCAGGAATCGAACCTGCGACCAAGAGATTAGTGAAGTCTTTGCCCCAAGGCCCCTTGCCCTGTATCCAGAAGGATATCAAACGCTAAAGACATTTTCGTGCGTTTAGCGTGCGCTGACATTTGCGTATCTTGGGACGCAAATAACACTGGCAAACTGCCGACTTTGTTATTAATTAATTAGTTGTCGCAGGTACAAAGCTGGTCTTGAGGAACGCCTTCCAGCGCTTCCTCAATGTGACCGCCACAACCGGTCCAGGTGACCTTGTTGCAGGTCTCGCATAGAGCTGGTGAACACATCGTTGTTTCCTTTCCTTACTTCTTACCAAATAGTCGTGCAAAGAAACCCGTTTCCTTTGGGTCGTTTGCGTGGCCCTGGCATTGCTGTGCCTTTGGGATACCGCGCATGACTTCGTTAACATGCTGACCGCAGCCAGACCAGGTTGGTTTACCGCACTTGCGGCAGGTTACTTTTTGACACATTTACTGAACTACCTTCATTCCTGTCATGCTTGCGGCATCAGATACGCCGCCCGCATTTATTAATTCGCCAGTGAAACCAGCGCCTTCCATGTACTTGATCGCTTGCCCAGCACGATTGCCAGAGTGGCAATAAATCACGTAGTTAGCCGCGTGTTCAAGAGCATCAATCTTGCTTGCAAAGTCAGCGCTCTGCAGATCAATGTTCACTGCACCATCAAGGTGGCCGCTTGCCCATTCTTCTGC
Organism: uncultured Micrococcales bacterium; assembly: GCA_903853515.1. GTDB lineage: Bacteria > Actinomycetota > Actinomycetes > Actinomycetales > Microbacteriaceae > Rhodoluna. The sequence continues at coordinate 1,161 of CAINTU010000100.1, forward strand.
AGTGCGAACGTCAATAACCGCTGAGAACCCGGTCATCTCCATTGGTGCAGTTGCGCAGCCAGATAGTGAACTAACAGCGAAAACTGCAATAAGCGACGCTGCTAGGAACTTGAAAAATTTAGACACTACGTCTTCCTTTCGTATACCCCCTAGGGTATAGTAAAAAGTATGAAAATTCAACCAGAAGAACTAAAAGCCGCGAGAAATCGTTTGGTTCGTGTTCAGGGGCAGATTGCCGGAATTGTAAAAATGCTTGATGAGGGTCGTGACTGCACAGAACTTCTAACCCAACTCGCAGCTGCGAATACCGCACTCACCCGTGCTGGTTTCACCATAATCTCCACTGGCATGCAGCACTGTGGCACAGACGCCAAGGGCGTAAAGAATCGTGAGGCGCTTGAAAAAGCCTTCATGTCTCTGGCATAACCGTGAAGGTTGTAATTATTGGAGGCGTAGCCTCTGGAATGTCTGCGGCAGCACGACTTCGTCGTCTGGACGAAGCAGCTGAGATCACCGTCTATGAAATGAGCCAGCACGTTAGCTACGCAAACTGCGGTCTTCCTTACTTTGTGAGTGACGTCATTTCGCGTCGCGACAATCTTCTGTTGCAAACGCCAGAAGCGCTCTGGAATAGATTCCGCATCAAAGCCAAGGTCGCACACATGGTGACGGCAATCAACCGCGCAGATAAGACCGTTGAGATCAAGAATCTGCACACTGGCGAAACTCTTACTGACTCCTACGACAAGCTGGTTATCGCAACCGGTGCCCGCCCTCGCAAACTAGATGTCCCGGGTATTGAACGCGCATTGTGGTTGAGAAACGTAACCGATGCCGATGAGGTAAAGGCCGCACTTCAAAATGCCGATAATAAGTCGGTGGCTATATTGGGTGCCGGGTTTATTGGTATTGAGCTTGCCGAAAACATTCGACACATGGATATTCCGGTGACCATAATTCAACGCAGCAACAGCATTCTTGGCCAGTTTGACACAGAGATGGTTCAACCACTCCAGGCAAAACTTGAAAATCACGGCGTGCAAATCATTCTTAATGCCGAAGCGGATCACATCAACAAAGAACACATTGTTCTAAAAGATGGTCGCAAAGTTGAAGCCGGACTCGTCTTCACTGCAGCCGGAGTTGACCCAGACAACGCGCTTGCAAAAGCTGCAGGTCTAAAAATTGGAGTGACGGGCGGGCTGTGGGTTGATGAACAACAGCGCACGAGCGATCCGGATATTTTTGCAGCAGGCGATGCGGTTGAGAAACACGGCCAACTCACTGGTGAACAAACTCTTGTGCCTTTGGCCAACCTTGCAAATCGTCACGGTCGTTTAATTGCTGACGTGATTGCGGGCCTGGATGTCAAAGCTCATGCGGCAACCGGAACTGTGATTCTTGGAGCATTTGGATTTGCCGTCGGTATCACCGGGCTAAGCGAACGCGCAGCAACTAAAGCGGGCATCAAGCACAAAGTAATTCACATTCATCCAAACAATCACGCAGGTTACTATCCAGGTTCAAAAAGACTATCCATGAAGGTGCTTTTTGATCCTGAGACCGGAAAGATTCTTGGTGCACAAGCTAATGGTGAAGATGGCGTTGATAAGCGTATTGACGTAATTGCCACAGCAATGCACGGCAACCTAACGATTGAAGACCTCATGGACCTTGAACTTGCCTACGCGCCGCAATTTGGTTCTGCAAAAGATGCAGTCAACATTGCCGGCTATGTGGGCAACAATGTTTTCAACGGCACAACCCCGACGCTGCAGTGGCATGAACTTGAGACTGCTCGTGCAAACGGCGCTCAAGTTATTGATGTTCGAAGTGGCGGCGAGCACGGCTTCGCCAACATCCCGGGAACGCCTAACATTCCGATCGAGGAACTACGCGACCGCCTGAGCGAGGTGCAGCTTGAAAATGTTGTGGTCTATTGCCAGGTAGGCCAACGGGGTCATATTGCCACTCAGATTCTCAAAGCCAGTGGCGCTAAGGTGAAGAACCTGGATGGTGGCTATCTCACCTGGGCAGCCGGGGAAGCGTCACTGAATCGTTAGTCTCCTGGGCGCCCTCGGCAGGAATCGAACCTGCGACCAAGAGATTAGAAGGCTCTTGCTCTATCCACTGAGCTACGAGGGCAATGCGTCAAGTTTAACCCAGCAGGTGGGCGAAGTTGTTAGTGAATGCGGTTACGAAGGCTTCTGGCTGTTCCTCTTGAGGTAGATGACCTGCTTCTTTGATGACGACTAGTTTGCTGCCTCTAATCATCAGGCTGATCTTGGGTGCATCACTGGCGGGCACAACGGTGTCGGCCTGGCCGGTGATCACGAGCGTTGGGGTCTTGATCTGGTTGAGATTGTTGACCAGATCGTTCTTCTTTGACGAGATCGCGAAGTTCCAGAACGCTCTCTCCCAGCCTTTGACCTTTAGCGGCCGGTGATACCCGTCATAGACGGCTTGGGTGACTTTACTCTGGTCGAAGAAGCTTTTGCGCAGCAGGTCGTCGCCGGTTTTCGCGATTGAGCTGAC
>CAINTU010000101.1 GCA_903853515.1 uncultured Micrococcales bacterium
TGTCGCAGTCGACCAACGACGTTTACCCGACTGCACTTAAGGTCGCGATAATTCTCGAAATTCGCGAACTGATCAAAGCTATGGAATACCTTCGTGGCACATTCAGCGCGAAGGCAACCGAATTTAGAGACTTCATCAAAATGGGTCGAACTCAGTTGCAAGATGCTGTGCCAATGACATTGGGCCAAGAGTTCGCGACCTTTGCGCGCATGACCGCAGAAGACGAACAACGCTTGCGTGATGTGTTGCCGCTGCTAAGCGAAATAAACTTGGGCGGCACCGCGATTGGCACCCAGTTGAATGCGCCTAAGGGTTACGCTGCCGCTGCTTGCCGCCACTTGAGTGAGTTGGCCGGAATACCGTTTGTTGTCGCAGAAGACATGGTTGAGGCAACCCAAGACAGCGGTGTATTTGTGATGGCATCAGGTGTGCTCAAGCGCGTCGCCGTTAAGCTCTCGAAAACGGCAAACGATTTGCGCCTGCTATCGAGCGGGCCTCGCGCCGGTTTTGGCGAAATCAATTTGCCTGCGCGTCAGGCAGGGTCATCGATCATGCCTGGCAAAGTCAACCCGGTTATACCCGAAGTTATCAACCAGATTGCTTTCACTGTGATCGGCAATGACCTAACGATTACTATGGCGGCCGAAGGCGGCCAGCTGCAGCTCAACGCATTTGAGCCTATTATTGCGCGTTCGATGATGATGAGCATTATTTATTTGCGCCAAGGCTGTTACACATTTGCCGACCGCTGCATTTCGGGAATCACAGCAAACGAAGACCGCATGCGTTCAGATGTTGAAAACTCGATTGGCACCGTCACTGCGTTGTCGCCGCAACTCGGGTACGAGAATGCGACCAAAGTTGCGCAAATGGCTCTAGCCGAAAACTCATCGGTGAAATCTGTGGTGCTCAAACTCGGGTTGATGACTGAAAATGAATTCGATTCAATTCTTGGCGATGTCGATCGCTTGGTTCGCCCGTTGGGTGAATAGTCAGTCGAGAAACGCCTAGGCGCTTTAGCTTTCGCCAGAAATGCGCGAGTGATTCTTTGGCTTGCGCGGCTTTAGCTTGAGTGGCTTAAACGCAGCCAAGAGTGTGCCAGCCAAAATAAAACCAGCCGCGGCAAAAAACCAAGGCAACATGCTGCCCATGTCGCTGCCGCCAGAAATAAGTTTGGCCTGCACATCGGGGTCAATGGCAATCAAAGTGTCTGGGTCAACACAGTGTGCGCCGGGGTTACTTGCTCGATAGTTTGAAGTATTTGTCAGGGTGAAACTAAAACTGCCTTCAATCGGGTGGCCATCATCAGAAACTTGGCGCCATTGCACCAAATATTTGCCCGGCTTGTCTAGATCAACTGGCAAAGTCATTTTGTTGTCGGCAACATAGGCGCAAGCGGCACCGAGTTGGGCATCACTGTTGGCATCGGTGATGGCGATTAGATTGCCCTCACCAAACTTGAGCGACATTGGCGCTTCTTCAAAGTTGAGAACGATATTGAAACTGCCGGCTGCAACAGTTGAACCATCTGCCGGGCTGGTGCTGATCAACTGGTTATGCGCGAAAGCTGGTGCTGCGCCGAGACCGAGCATCCCAGCGGTTATGAAGGCAAAAACCGCTAGTTTGCGACCAAAAGGGTTGTTCATGCATCAATTCTATCGCAGGCGCAACACGCCAAAGCAGGGGCTAAAATTGCATTACCGCAAGCTCGACAAGGCGCTGGGCCCTGAGCAGAAAACGGGGATCACAATTGTCTGACAACAAAGGCAAATTTGCTTACGGCCGCCAAGTTTTGATTGGTGCTGGCTCAGGGTTTATGGCGCTGGTCATCATTATTGGCGGATTCACCCTCTCGGGCGGTGTCAAAACTCAAGCCACCGGCACCACGACGCCAACCCAAACTTCTGTGCCTAGCGCATCGCCGACCAACAGTGCAGGTCTAGCGCGCGACTGCAGCGTAGCCAGCTATCTTGCCGACACCAAACTTGGCAACTTTTATGGTTCGGTCATGAACGCCCAGACTGGCGAATTGATGCTCGACGTGAACGGCAACCAGGCCAAGCCGACGGCCTCTGTCATGAAACTGATCACCGCCGTTGCAGCGCTTCAGGTGCTTGGCCCAAATTACACGGTGACCACCAACGTTTATGCAGACCCAAGCACGCCGGGCACAATCGTGCTTGTTGGTGCGGGCGACCCAACGCTTTCACGGCTTGACCCAGGATTGCAATCGGTCTATGACAATGGACCAAAGCTTTCAGACCTCGCTGTTCAAGTCACTGCCTTTATGCGCGCAACACCGATTTCAAACATCATTCTTGATTCAAGTTATTTTGCCGATAGTGGATGGCTTCCAGATGTGAAACGAACCGAACAAACCGGTGGCTACCAATCTGTCGTCACCGCATTGCAAGCCGATGGTGACCGCAGCAACCCGCAAGCAGAGACTTCACCGCGCAGCGCTGATCCGGTTGGCCGAGTATGATGAAACTACATTAGTAGTGCTTCTCTTCTAATAAACATCAACGAAATCACGAGTGTGTATGATGAAACTACATTAGTAGTGCTTCTCTTCTAATAA
>CAINTU010000102.1 GCA_903853515.1 uncultured Micrococcales bacterium
CGCAGTTATCCCAGAGTCAAGGGCAGATTGCTCACGTGTTACTCACCCGTTCGCCACTAATCCACCGGAGCAAGCTCCAGCTTCATCGTTCGACTTGCATGTGTTAAGCACGCCGCCAGCGTTCATCCTGAGCCAGGATCAAACTCTCCGTAAAAGTTTTTTAGGACCAAAGCAAGCTTTGGCCCAAGTTTTACGAAAGCCCCGGAAATTGGGGCAATCAATTTGATCTGACTAAATCAGATTGTCTGACAATCTGTCTAACCAATTTGTTCTGAACACGATAAGCCGAAGCTTATCGAGCCAGGTTCTTGGCATCGACATTGTGCACGCTGTTGAGTTCTCAAGGATCGGATGCATCTGTGCTTTCCCGTTAGGGTCGGTCGCAGAGCAACTTCACTAACTTACCACTTTTGCGACGCAATGCAAATCGAATCGCCATAAATTTTTAAAGTTTCTCTAAAAATTTATAAGAAGTAAGGCTTTCAATCATAAAGACGCCGCTAATAGCTCGGCAAGAGCTATTTTTAGCTGATCTGTTTGATTGGTTGCACTTGAGCCGGATCACTGAGCAGCGATTCCAAACTATGGGCAACAGATAGAAAGATTACGGGTAAATAACGGTGGTGTCAAATCGAGAGCGACACTGGCGGGTCGCTAGAACCGTTTTGCTTTGATACTGCAAACTCAATGCCCCGTTTAAGCCCTGAACTCGGGCAAATTAGTTGGCGAAAATACCGGCCAAAGTCTTTTTGCCACGGCGCAAGACTGCAAATTGCCCATGGATAAGCTCACCCAAAACACCGTCTTCGTCGACAACCTTTTGGTTGTTGACGTAGACGCCACCCTCGGCAATGGCACGCCGGCCGGCGCTGAGGCTGGCCACCAAGCCAGTGTCGACAAGAAGCTGCACGATCGAATCGCCGGCCTTGGCGGTCGCATTCGGCAACTCTTTGAGCGCGGCCGACAGCGTGAGGGCATCAATGCCCTCGATATCGCCCTGGCCGAATAATGCGGCACTCGCGGCGATGGCTGCGTTGGCAGCCTCGGCCGAGTGCACCAGCGTGGTCACCTCAAGAGCCAAGCGTTTTTGCGCCGCACGCAGGTGCGGCTCGGCAGCAAGCTGGGCTTCTAGGTTCGAGATCTCATCCCTTGACAAAAATGTGAAAACTTTGAGCAGATTAATCGCATTAGAGTCTTCAACATTTAGCCAAAATTGGTAGAAGGCGTAAGGGCTGGTGAATTCGGCATCGAGCCAGATTGCGTTGCCCTCAGACTTGCCGAATTTTTTGCCCTCGCTGTCGGTAATCAACGGAGTAGCCAAAATGTGGGCACTCTTGCCCTCGACCTTGTGAATCAGATCGGTGCCAGAAGTTAGGTTGCCCCACTGATCGCTGCCACCAATTTGCAACAGGCAGTTATTGCGGCGGTAAAGCTCGAGAAAATCCATGCCCTGCAGGATTTGATAACTGAACTCTGTAAACGAGATGCCAGCATCAGAGTTGAGACGAGCGCTAACAGCGTCTTTGCTGAGCATCTTGCCCACCCGGTAGTGCTTGCCCACATCACGAAGAAAGTCGATCGCGCTCATCGACGAAGTCCAGTCGAGGTTATTGGCGAGGCTGGCAGCGTTGGCGCCCTCGAAAGACAAGAATCGCTTAGCCTGAGCGCCAAGTTTTTCAACCCAGGCAGCCACGGTCTCTTTAGTGTTGAGCGTGCGCTCACTGGTTGGCTTAGGGTCACCAATCAACCCCGTAGCGCCACCGATAAGCGCGATTGGCTTGTGCCCTGCCAGTTGCAGGCGACGCATGACAAGCAACTGCACTAGGTTGCCAAGGTGCAGGCTAGGTGCCGTTGGATCGAAGCCACAGTAATAAGTGAGTTGACCCTGATTGAGAGCTGCGCGCAGCTGATCGGCATCGGTTGAGATGGCGATAAGGCCGCGCCACGAGAGCTCATCCCAGATATCTTTGAACGACGAATCGTTCGATTGTGCGTCGAGAACTGATTGAACTGCCATGGCTGCCTTCTGGGTTAGCGCTTATTGGCTAGTTTACGCAAGGCGCTGATTTGGTCGAGCACGCGAACGGCCGCGGTGCCGCCAGTGCCGGTGCGCGACTTGATTGAACCCGCAACCGAAAGCACATCACGAACATCAGGAGTGAGATATTTCGAAATGCTAGCCAAGTCAGAGTCACTCGCCTCGGCAAGTTCAATTGACTTGCTCTCGCAAAGCGCAACAAGGCGACCCGTGATCTCGTGGGCATCTTTAAAAGGCACCTGCTTTTTGACGAGCCACTCGGCCACGTCGGTAGCCAGCGAGAAACCAGCAGACGCCAATTCTTCAAGTCGAGGCAAATTGAACTCGAGAGTTGCGACCATGCCGGTGAAAGCGGGCAAAACCAAAAGCAAGCTATCGACGATGTCGAACACCGGCTCTTTGTCTTCTTGCAGGTCGCGGTTATAGCTCAGCGGTAACGCCTTGAGCGTTGCGAGAAGCCCAGTGAGATCACCGATTATGCGTCCGGCTTTGCCTCGCGCAAGTTCAGCGACATCAGGGTTTTTCTTCTGCGGCATAATCGACGAACCAGTCGAATATGCATCAGCAAGTTTGATGTAGTTGAACTCGGCCGTTGCCCAGATGATTATTTCTTCGGCGAATCGCGACAAGTTGATTGCGGTTAGCGTGCCGATGAAAGCGAACTCAGCTACAACATCGCGGCTCGAAGTGGCATCCATGCTGTTAGCCATTGGATTAGTCAACCCAAGCTCGTCAGCCACGATTTGCGGATCAAGAGCGAGCGAGTTGCCAGCTAAAGCGCCGGCACCGTAAGGCGACTGAGCTGCGCGAGCTCGCCACTCGATGAGGCGATCAATATCGCGAACCATAGGCCAAGCGTGAGCTAGCAAATGGTGCGAGAGCAATACCGGTTGGGCGTGTTGAAAATGCGTGCGGCCAGGCATAGGTGCACTCAAGTGAGTCTCGGCCAAAACCGTTAGCACCTCGATGTAATCTCGCATCGCGCTTTCAAGCTTGACGCTCACCTC
>CAINTU010000103.1 GCA_903853515.1 uncultured Micrococcales bacterium
ATTTGGTCATAAGTTTGGGCATCCTTGTATTCTTAGGTGTCACCGTCGGCATAAAGGTTCTGGTTGTTGCGCTTGTCGACTGTTGCGGTTTCGACCTTGACGCCTGCGTTAAAGGTGCGATCAATAACCTTGCCGGTAAGCACGCTCTTTAGCTTGGTGCGAACAAATGCTGGGCCCTGGCCTGGCTTGACGTGTTGGAACTCGATGATCGTCCATAGGGCATTGTCCATCGACAACACCATTCCATTTTTAAAGTCGTTGCTTGTAGCCATAACAGTGCCTTTGTTCTAAATGACGATTATTTGCAGCCCTTGCTGCCTGCCATAAGTCTAACCGAGAGCGAGTTGCGAGAGGGCTAATGAATACGAGGCAGCGCCGAAGCCAGCAATAACACCAGTTGCTATCGGTGAAATAACTGACGTTCTGCGAAAATCTTCGCGAGCGTGCGGGTTCGATAGATGAACCTCAATGAGCTTCGAACCACGGCTGGTTAACTCTGCTGCCGCATCTCGAACCGCATAGCTGTAATGAGTAAATGCCGCGGGATTCAGTATGACGTCGCTACCCGAATCTGTCGCCTCATGCAACCAACCGACCAATTCAGACTCGCTATTTGTTTGTCTAAAATCAATCGACACACCTAATGCTGAACCTTGAGCATCAAGAGCCTTAGCTATCTGGGCAAGAGTTTGGTTGCCATAGATTTCTGGCTCTCTTGAACCGAGCCGGTTGAGATTTGGTCCGTTTAGAACAAATACGGTTTTCATGGTCTAAACCTATCTTGCGATTTCTTGAAAAGCTGCGTGCATCATCTCTTGAGATGGGGCATTAAGAATTGCTGGTTTAGCTAGGTCATCTAGAACTACGAAACGCAACATGCCCCCTCTAGATTTCTTGTCTAGAGACATTGCCGTCAGCAAAAGCGGCCAGCGGTCAGCCGGGTACGACGTGTCTAGGCCCAATAGGTTGAGTACGCGCTTATGCCTATCTGCCACTTCATCAGAGAGCCGTCCGGCTAGGCGACCAAGTTCAGCCGCATAGGCCAGACCAACTGCAATAGCGCGACCGTGGCGCCACTTGTAATGTTCTAAGTGCTCTATTGCGTGCCCCAAGGTGTGGCCATAATTTAAATACTCGCGCTCGCCGCTCTCTCTAAAATCGTTAGCTGTGATTCGTGCCTTAATGGCTATCGAGCGCTCAATCAACTCGGCGAAGACTTGACTACTAGTGTCGGTAGCAACGGTTGGGTCACATTCGATCAGATCGAGAATTTTCGGGTCAGCTATGAAGCCGTATTTAACGATTTCTGCGAACCCTGGAATCAGTTCAAACTTTGGCAGAGAAGCGAGTGCGTCAAGATCAGCAATAACAGCACTCGGCGCGTGAAACGCACCAACTAAATTCTTGCCTTCGATTGTATTAATACCGGTCTTGCCCCCAATTGCCGCGTCAACCATTGCCAACAGTGTGGTTGGCACTTGCACAATCTTGATTCCGCGAAGCCATGTGGCAGCTATAAAACCCGCAAGGTCGGTGGTTGCGCCACCACCGAAACCAATGATGGCATCGCTTCTTGAAAAGCCCGCTTGACCTAACGACGACCAGGCCACACTGACCCAGCGATCCGTCTTGGCGTCTTCGCCATTTGCAACAGCAAAACTATAAACCTCGTAACCTGCGCCAGACAATTCATCTGTCACCACGCTCGCACTTGTTTCGAGGGCCTCAGGGTAAACCAACATGACTTTCTTCACGCTTGAACCCAAGGATTTCGGCAGTTCTGCTAGAAGCGCTCGGCCAACGACAATTTGGTACCCCGCTGTGCCAGCTTCAAGGTTTGCGGCTACCTCAATCCGCGTTATTTCTTCAGTCATTATTTGTCACCCTGGCCTTGATTAGTTGAATTGTTGTGGCGAGAGCCTGGCTTGAAGTGTCAACAGTGAAATCTGCAGCCCCTTCATATAATGATCTTCGCTCGTCATAGATACGGCGCCAATCGTCTATGCCGTTTTTGATCAGGGGCCTCTTTGAAAATCGAAGCCGCGAGGCCATATGCTTGCCATTTGTCGAAAGGTAGATTACAAAACCCTGTCGCAAAAGCTCGAGGTTAGCAGGGTTCGTCACTGCGCCGCCACCGGTTGCAAGAACAACTCGCGGCAACAAGTTCGAAGCAATCGCCTGATGTTCTAAGTTTCGAAACTCTCGCTCGCCACGTTCACTAAAAATCTTTGAGATGTCGCCATGCTCGGCAACTATCACCTTGTCGGTGTCGATGAAACTGCGGTCTAAGGCTTTAGCCAACTTCTTGCCGATTGTTGTTTTGCCCACACCCATTGGCCCAATCAATATAATTGGTTGATCAGCTTCGATCATCGGCCAGTATTTGTCGATTTCATGTGCTCACCCAAATTGGCGAGATATGAATCGAGGTTGCGCTTTGTTTCAGAGATAGCGTCGCCACCAAATTTCTCGAGCACTGCGTTTGCGATTGTGAGTGCAACCATCGCTTCGGCAACAACTCCGGCTGCAGGAACGGCACAAACGTCACTTCGTTGGTGATGAGCGGTGCTGGCTTCGCCGGTTGACACGTCGATAGTTCTCAGTGCCCTCGGCACCGTCGAAATCGGTTTCATCGCTGCGCGAACACGCAACACTTCGCCAATTGACATCCCGCCTTCGATGCCACCCGCCCGATTGCTTTCACGATGCACTCGGCCGTCTGACACGATGATTTCGTCGTGAGCCTGCGAGCCTCGGCGTTTAGCGGTTTCGAAACCATCACCTATCTCAACGCCCTTAATGGCTTGAATACCCATCAAGGCCGCCGCAAGTTGGCTATCTAGCCGGCGATCCCAGTGCACATATGAGCCAAGGCCTGGCGGAAGGCCATACACCAAAGTTTCGACTACACCACCGAGGGTGTCGCCATCTTTGTGTGCCGCGTCAATCTCAGCGACCATACGGTCAGACAATTCTGAGCTGCTTGCCCGAACAGCGTCGTCATCAATTCGATATATGTCAGAAGGTTGTGGAAGCGCGTAATCTGCTGGCGCACTAATCGAACCGATAGCGACAGTATGTGTCACAAGCTGGATTCCCAAAGAGTTCAAGAACGATGCGGCAACAGAGCCTAGAGCCACGCGAGCGGCTGTCTCTCTTGCTGATGCTCGCTCGAGCACAGCTCTAGCCTCTGTGAAGCCGTATTTTTGCATGCCAGTGAAATCAGCGTGCCCGGGCCTTGGTCTAGTTAGCGGCTCGGCGCGAGCGCCAGTTAATGATTCGAGACTAACTGGGTCGGCGCTCATAATTTGTTGCCATTTAGGCCATTCGCTGTTCGCAATCTTGATTGCGATGGGGCTGCCCAGTGATAGTCCGTGGCGAACACCGCCGGTTATCTCGAGCGCATCTGCCTCAAGTTTTTGCCTAGCGCCACGGCCGTATCCAAGTCTGCGCCTAGAAAGGTGAGCAGAAAGCATGTCGGTTGTTATCTCAACACCCGCAGGCAATCCCTCAAGCACAGCCGTTAGTTCTTGGCCGTGGGATTCACCTGCTGTGAGATAGCGCAACATGCAGCAATTCTCTCACACAAGTACCTACAACCTAGTTGTTGACGGCTTTGCGCATCACCTTGAGAAGCTTGAGTTCGTCATCAAGAACCAAAGTTGGCGAACCATTCACGAATATTCGAATTTGAGCGAGAGCCTGCCAGATCAACATCTCTAGACCGTCTATGCGAGATTTAGCCGGCCATTTTGCGTTGAAACTTGACGGGTTGCGATAACCAACTTCGAAAAGTTGACCTGCAACTTGACCAAGTTTCAATGTGTCGGCAGCGGTGTTTGGCATCGTGTTGATAGTGAGACCGTATCGCCCATCGTATGCATTTAGGTGAGCTGTAGCCGGTGATAGCTGTGTTGCCAAGTCTGAGCTCGCCAATTGGGCCACCCTGTCAATGCTTCGACCGAAAATCGTGACCTTAGCATTTGGGGCAATGCTGCGCAGAGCCACCAACATCGAACGCGCAGTCGCGCCATTGCCCAGTAGCGCGATCGTGTCAGGCGCTGATTTTAAAAATGTCTCGAGAGAGGCGATGATGCCAAAGACATCGGTATTAAAGCCACGGATTCGCTGACCGCCGAAACTCAAGGTATTTACGGTTCTGGTTGCGGTGGCTATTGGGTCGAGCTCGTCAGACAATCTGAAGGCAGCATCTTTTAGCGGCATTGTTACGCTAAGCCCGTGCATTACCGCAAGGTGCTCTCGCAGAAATCCGATGAATTCTGGCTCGGTTACTTCGAATGCAGAATACGACCAGTCAAGCTTCAACTTTTTATATGCCGCCGCATGTATTCGA
>CAINTU010000104.1 GCA_903853515.1 uncultured Micrococcales bacterium
AGAGATGCAGCTAACCGGATTGGATCCGCAAGAAAATGCCAGCGCGACTGCAAGAAGAATCTTTGGCACTCAAGGGGCGACCGAATCTCAATCAAGCATCGGCCTAAGCGCATTGCAAGAACTTGAAACCAATTCAGTTGCAGAAAATCTAAAATCGATTGGCGTGAACGAACGCGATGCGACACTGAGCGCAAAGTTTGAGCCATCTGCCTGGTATTGGTTGAGATTGATTAGCAAAGTGCAGCAAAATTGAGCGAACTAGTTGGCAAGGTGCTCATTGAGCGCTATCGAATTGATTCGCTAATTGCTCGAGGCGGCATGGCGAATGTCTATCAGGGTCAAGACCTGCGGCTTGATCGCACAGTTGCCATCAAGATTATTCATCGCCATCTGAGCCAGGATGAAACCTTTCGAAGCAAATTCTTTCGAGAGGCGCAATTGGCAGCTCGGGTCGCACACCCGAATCTGGTCAACGTTTTTGATCAAGGCTCTATCGATGAAATTGACTTTATCGTCATGGAATTCGTCGAAGGCATAACTTTAAGAGACGCTCTCAATTCGCATTCTGCCATCAGCGGCGACGAAGCGCTTTCTGTCATCAAGGCAGTTCTCGCCGGCTTAGCGAGCGCTCATTCCGCAGGTATTTTGCACCGGGATATCAAACCAGAGAACGTTCTTTTGGCAGACGACGGCCGAATCAAGTTAAGCGATTTTGGTCTTGCTCGAGATATCGGCAATCAAACTGACACCGGTTCATTGGTTGGCACAGTTGCCTATCTATCGCCAGAGCTAATCCGAAGAGGCCAGGCGCTAGCCTCGAGCGATATCTATGCGGTTGGCATTGTTCTCTATGAGATGTTGACGGGATCGCAACCCTATTTAGGCCAAGACGCCATGCAAATAGCGTTTCAGCACGCAACAAATCGAATTGCCGCACCGTCGAGCGTTAGACCAGAGCTTAGTCCAGAACTAGATTCCATTGTGCTTTGGTGCACAGAGCCCGATGCGGGCAACCGCCCCCAAAGTGCTGGTGAACTTCTCACTGCTATCGAAAAGGGCAGAATTTCGATAGCTCGTTCAACTCTCGTGCAGCCGCCTCAAGGCATCGCCCAAACTACGAAACTGCCCGAACTTCGCGATCAAAGTTTTACTCAAATAATCGATGACGCAATTGACACCACCGGCATGGGCGCGGCCCAATCGCCCGATTTCGAACCAGAAATCTCTAAGCTTGCTTCAAAATCAAGGATGCCGATCTGGGTAATAAGCGCTGTGCTCGCAATCTGCCTTGGCAGCACTGCGGGCTGGTGGTTTAGCTCTGGCCCTGGTGCGCTGCAGAGCATGCCTAACGTTGCAGGCCTAAGTGTTAGCCAAGCCGAAAAAAAGCTTGCCCCGATCAGCAACCAATTTGAAGTTCGCAATGTCTTTGATTCAAGCGCAGTTGGCACTGTGGTTGGCACCCAGCCAAGAAGCGCGTTGCCTGTGCCGCATGGCTCGAAAATTATTCTTTTGGTCTCTAAAGGTGCCGAGCAAATATCTGTGCCGAAACTTTCAGGCCTTGATCTGGTGAGCGCCAGCGCCAAAATAGTGGCTGATCGCCTAGTTGTCGGTGCAGTGAGCCAACGCTTTAGCACCAAAGCGCCGTTGGGCACCGTAATCACAACGCTGCCAAAGCCAGGTGTTGCTGCAAACGTGGGCTCGAGCGTCGACCTGGTTATCTCGCTAGGCCAAATTCCAAGCGTGATTGCGATGCCTAGCGCAGTGGCGAAAACCACGCTCGCTGCGGCTGGCCTAAAAATAGGGAAGATGACATTCGAATTTTCATCGACGGTAAATAAGGGCGATGTGATTTCTTTTGCGCCCGAGTCGACAGTAATGACTCAGGGATCAAAAATTGACCTCGTGATAAGTCGCGGTGCCCAGCTAGTCAAAATGCCGGTTGTGATTGGCGAGACCATTTTGGCCGCGCAAGATTTGCTTCAGGGTCTAGGCCTAAATGTAGTGATTGATACCAAGTGGCTAACTAGCCAATACGGAATCAAAAAGGTGAACGGCGCGAGTGCTAAAGCAGGCACCGACCTTTTGGTCGGCGATACCGTGACAATTCGTTCTCGTTAGCGAGCGAGTTCTTCTGCGACCAAAAACGCGAGTTCGAGAGATTGAGAATGGTTCAGTCTCGGATCACAAAGCGATTCATAGCGCTGTTCTAGTGTCGCCTCGTCGATGTGCTCGCTGCCGCCGAGACATTCAGCAACATCATCGCCAGTTAGCTCTACGTGTACTCCGCCTGGGTTTGTGCCAAGAGCCCGGTGCACCTCAAAGAAGCCACTCACCTCGTTCATGACGTCATCGAAACGGCGTGACTTATAGCCATTCTTTGTTGTAATACCGTTGCCATGCATAGGGTCAGTGATCCATAGCGGCTTGGCATCAGATTCGTTGACTGCTTCGACAAGTTTTGGCAACGCTTCGCGAATTCGCTCAGCACCCATGCGAGAAATAAAAGTTAGGCGACCCGGTTCGCGGTTCGGATCTAGACGCTCAATAAGCTCGAGCACATCTGCTACTTGAGTGTTTGGCCCAAGCTTTACGCCAAGCGGGTTTCGAACTCGTGACAAGAAATCAACGTGTGCGCCATCAAGTGCACGGGTGCGCTCACCAATCCAGACCAAGTGCGCGCTGGTGTCATATGGCGTGCCGGTGCGTGAATCAATTCGCGTCATCGGCCTCTCATAATCAAAAAGCAAGGCTTCGTGGCTGGTATAAAACTCGGTTGTACGAAGTTCATTGAAATCCGCACCGCAGGCAGC
>CAINTU010000105.1 GCA_903853515.1 uncultured Micrococcales bacterium
CAGCATCGGTAGTGAGCAATTCTGCTGGGATTTCGCTCTCGCGGGCAGCCTTTAGGTCGCGCACAAGCACCCCGGCCAATTGCAGCTCAGCACCGACTCTTGCGGCAAGCTCGGCCTTGTTTTCGATTAGCAAGCGGGCAACTTGTGAGCCGACTGAGCCGGCACCAAGCAAAGCAATGCGCAATGGACGGTATTCGATCACAGGTTTTCCTTTGAGATTACGCCGGTGTCACGATCTAGCAAGTCTTGCTCTGTTTCACCGCGCACAATAAGTCTGGCATTACCGTCGCGCACTGCAACAACGGCGGGCCTTGCCAGATAGTTGTAATTGTTTGCGAGCGAGAAACAATAGGCACCCGTTGCAGCGACCGCAAGCAAGTCATTCGGTGCAATATCTTGAGGCAAATAGCCATCGCGCACGACGATATCGCCCGATTCGCAGTGCTTGCCAACCACCCGCGAGAGTGCCGGTTGAGAATTCGAGGCGCGCGAGGCAAGGCTTGCGCTGTAACGCGCTTCATAAAGCGCTGTGCGCATGTTGTCGCTCATGCCGCCATCGACTGAAACGTATTTGCGAACCTGGTCACCATGGTCGGTCAAGATCACATCTTTGATGGTGCCGACTTTATAAATAGTCACACCTGCCTGACCAATTAGTGCTCGGCCGGGTTCGAACGCAATCACTGGCATATCGATGCCAAGCGATTTGCATTTGGCCTCAACTGTTTGTGCAATTGCAGTTGCGATGGCATCGAACGGCAGCGGTTCGTCATCTGAAACATAGGCGATGCCGAATCCCCCGCCAAGATTTAGTTCTGGCACTGGTGCCGCTATCGAAAGTTTTGCGTGAATCTCTAGTAGCCGCTTGGTTGCTTCAATAAAGCCTTCAATTGCATGGATTTGACTGCCAATGTGCGAGTGCAGACCCAAAAACTTGAGGCTCGAGTGTGAGCGAATCTTGGCAACAAGCGCCTCTACGTCATTCATGGCGATGCCGAATTTTTGATCTTCACTTGCTGTGGCCAGATATTCGTGGGTGCTCGCGTGAACACCACAATTGACTCTCAATCGAACCGGCTGCACAAGCTGCTGTGACGCGGCGGCAGCGGCGATTCTTTCGATTTCGATTTCGCTATCGATCACGATTGCACCGACTCTGTTTGAAACTGCGCGACCGATTTCGATTAGCGACTTGTTGTTGCCATGCAATCCGATGCGAGCTGGGTCGATGCCGGCGGCAAGCGCAACAGCAAGTTCACCGCCAGATGCCACGTCGATGTTTAATCCGAGGGAATCAACCCAACGCACAATTTCTGTGCACAAGAAAGCTTTGCCGGCGTAATAGATTTTTGCGGTAGTTCCTATTTTTTTGAACGCCTGATCGAAAGCAGATTTGAACGAGTTGGCTTTGGCTTCGAAGTCTGCCTGGTCGATCACAAAAAGCGGTGTGCCGAATTCAGAAGCGAGTTCAATCACAGATTGCCCCCCGATTTCGAGAGCGCCAGCTTTATTGCGCTCAGCAGTTAGCGGCCAAATCTGTTTGCTGATGGCATTCATGTCAGCCGGCTTTTTTAGCCATGCTGGTGCGACAAGAGATTGGGTCATCACATTCGCTCCGGCGCGCTCACGCCAATCAACGCCAGCGAGTTTGCTAGCACCACGCCGGTGGCATCGTTTAGCCAGAGTCTTGTGCCGTGAACTGGTTCAACAGCCGCGTCACCAATTGGGGTAACTCGGCAGTTGTCGTACCAACGGTGATAAGCACCAGCAACTTCTTCAACATATCTAGCAACCAGGTGCGGTGAGCGCTCACTTGCTGCGTGTGCAACGATGGCAGGCAGCTGGGCCAGACGAGCGAGCAAATCGGTTTCGCTCGCATGCGTCAACAGTTCTGGCTCAAAGCTATCGCGAGTCACACCGAGGCTCGCGGCGTTCAACGCAACCTGCTTAGTTCTGGCATGTGCGTATTGCACATAAAAAACTGGATTATCGTTTGTCTTTTTGCTAAGCAGATCTAAATCAATATCGATCATCGAGTTGATTGATGATCTGGTGAGTGCATAGCGAGCCGCATCAACGCCGACAGCATCAACAAGGTCTTCCATGGTCACAACTGTGCCAGCCCGCTTAGACATGCGAACCGGCTGACCGTCGCGCACTAGGTTCACCAACTGACCAATCAGAATTTCGATGTTCTCGCCAGGCACGTCACCGAATGCGGCACACATAGCCATCATGCGCTGAACGTATCCGTGGTGATCTGCACCGAGCATATAAATGCAACGGTCAAAACCGCGTTCGCGTTTATCTAGGTAATAGGCAAGATCGCCGGCGATATAGGCAGCGTTGCCGTCGCTCTTGATTACAACGCGATCTTTGTCGTCGCCAAAATCGGTCGAGCGCAGCCATACCGCGCCGTCTTTGTCATCGATGCGACCGAGCTGTCGCAACTTGGCAATTGCCTTATCAACAGCACCGGTTTCATAAAGCGAGTTCTCGTGAAAATAAACATCAAAGTCGACACCGAATTCATGCAACG
>CAINTU010000106.1 GCA_903853515.1 uncultured Micrococcales bacterium
ATTGGCCGAACACCGATTCGCTGGTGAGTGAAATTAGTGCCACTGAGCTCGAAGCCATTATGAGCGAACTTGAGTCAGGCATGATTCCAAAGATGCAAGCTTGTCTTTCGGCCGTTCGCGGTGGTGTTCCTAGCGCTCACGTTATCGATGGGCGAGTGCCGCACAGCGTGTTGCTTGAAATCTTCACCCCGGCTGGCATCGGCACGCTGGTCACTAACTAGTTTTTTGCTAAACAGAAAGCGAGATAACGATGGTTCGCCATTTTCTCAAGGATGATGATTTGACCCGCGATGAGCAGGCTCAGATTCTTGATCTGGCAATAGCGCTCAAAGCTGCGCCATACTCTCAAAAGGTTTTTGGTGGCCCAAAGACTGTTGCCGTGATTTTTGATAAGACTTCGACAAGAACTCGTGTCTCTTTTGCGGTAGGTATCGCCGACCTCGGTGGCGTGCCGCTCATCATCGACTCGGGTTCATCACAGTTGGGGGCAAAAGAGAGCATCGCCGATACGGCAAAGGTTCTCGAGCGACAGGTGGCGCAAATTGTTTGGCGCACATATGCACATGCTGGTCTCGAAGAGATGGCCGCAAATTCTTCTGCACCGGTGATTAACTCGCTGAGCGATGACTATCATCCCTGCCAGTTGCTTGCAGATTTGATGACGATAAAAGAACATCGAGGCGACTTGGCAGGCCTAACGATGAGTTATGTCGGCGACGCGGCGAACAACATGTGCAACTCGTATTTGCTTGCCGGGGCCACTGGTGGCATGCACGTGCGCGTTAGCGGCCCCGCGGGTTATCAGCCAGCAGCAAATGTGGTTGAGCGAGCAAGCGAGCTGGCAACACAAAATGGTGGCTCGATCACGGTTTGCGAAAGCGCCGCCGAGGCAGTCACCGGCGCAGATGCGGTGGCCACCGACACATGGATTTCGATGGGCCAAGAAGGCGAGAAGGCCCAACGAATTAAAGATTTTGCTGGCTACACAATTGATACCGAACTTATGAAGCTTGCAAAACCAGACGCCATCTTCTTGCATTGTTTGCCTGCCTATCGCGGTTATGAAGTCAGCGCCGATGTTATTGACGGTGCGCAGTCGGTCATTTGGCAAGAGGCCGAAAATCGTTTGCATGCACAAAAGGCTTTGATGGTCTGGCTCGAGTCAAAGCGCTAAACCCTAAGATTTAACTAATCCCAGCGCCATTTGGCGTGTGCATTTAAGGAGCAACATGTCAGAACGCGTTGTGCTTGCCTATTCTGGCGGCCTCGACACTTCGGTTGGTATCGGTTGGCTGAAAGAGGCTACCGGCAAAGAAGTCGTGGCTCTAGCCATCGATGTCGGCCAGGGTGGCGAAGACATGGATGCGATTCGGCAGCGCGCGCTCGACTGTGGCGCCGTTGAGGCGATTGTCATCGATGCAAAGTCTGAGTTCGCTGATGACTACCTCATGCCTGCTCTAAAGGCCAACGCGCTTTATCAGAAGCGTTACCCATTGGTTTCTGCGCTCTCACGCCCACTTATCGGCAAGCACCTTGCCCAGACTGCGCGCAAGCTTGGCGCTGACTCGGTCGCTCACGGTTGCACTGGCAAAGGTAATGACCAGGTTCGCTTCGAGGCTGCTGTTGCCGCGCTTGCACCCGAGTTGCGCTCAATCGCTCCGATTCGTGATCTCGCGCTCACTCGTGACAAGGCCATCGAGTTTGCCGAGAAGAATAATCTGCCGATTGCTCAGAGCAAAAAATCACCCTATTCGGTTGACCAGAATGTTTGGGGCCGTGCGGTTGAAACTGGCTTCCTCGAAGACCCGTGGAACGCGCCGATTGAAGATCTTTACACCTACACTCAAGATCCAGACGTGTTTCGCGCTGCCACTGAGATCACCATCAGTTTCGCTGAGGGCATCCCTGTGGCTATCGATGGCGTGAGTTATAGCGCTATCGAAATGGTGCAAAAGATGAATGACTTGGCTGGTGCTCACGGCGTGGGTCGCATCGATATGGTCGAAGATCGACTGGTTGGTATTAAGAGCCGCGAGGTTTATGAGTCACCTGCTGGCATCGCTTTGATTGCCGCTCACGAAGAACTTGAGAACCTGACTCTCGAGCGCGATGTGAATCGTTTCAAGCGAGGCATAGAGGCTCGTTGGGCCGATTTGGTTTATGAGGGCCTGTGGTTCTCTGGCCTGAAGCGTTCTCTCGATGTCTTTATCGATCACACTCAAAAGCATGTCACTGGCGATGTTCGCATTAAGTTGCAAGGCGGCAGGGCAGTGGTGACGGGTCGACGTTCACCCGAATCGCTATATGATTTCGATCTAGCCACCTATGACACCGGCGATACTTTTGATCAGTCGTTGGCCAAGGGCTTCATCGAACTCTGGACTCTGCCTTCAAAAATTTCAGCTCGTCGTGACGAAAAGAATTCTTAACAATGGCAGATAATCATCAACTTTGGGGCGCAAGGTTTAGTCAAAAAACTAGCGCCGATGTGGCGGCACTTTCGCGCAGCATTCACTTTGACTGGCGTTTGGCAAGTTTTGACATCGCTGGTTCTAGAGCTCACATCAAAGCCCTTCACGCTGCGGGTTATCTAAACGATGCTGAGATTGCCAAGCTCGATAAGACTCTTATCGAATTGAACAAGCGTGTGGTTAGCGGCATGTTTCAGGCTAAGCCAACTGATGAAGACGTTCACGGCGCTTTAGAGCGCGGCCTCATCGAAATGGTTGGCCCAGAACTTGGTGGCAAGATTCGCGCGGGTCGGTCTCGAAATGATCAGATTGCGACTCTTATTCGC
>CAINTU010000107.1 GCA_903853515.1 uncultured Micrococcales bacterium
AAAGTTATTGCTGGTGGGGTTGAACTTCAAGAGGGCGAATACACTCTCGACCTCGTAGCAGATTTGACTAACGCTGCCGATGAAACCGCGAGCCTTATCGGCATTTTGCCTTCTGGTGGTTTCGTATTGCTAGACGCAGCGGTTACCCCAGAACTTGCGGCAGAGGGCCTCGCTCGAGACGTTATTCGTGCTGTGCAACAGGCACGCAAAGACGCCGACCTTGATGTCTCTGATCGCATAGCGCTGTCGCTCATTGCTGATGACGCAGTGGTTGCTGCTGTTAACACACACGCAGAGCTGATCAAAGCAGAGACCCTAACCCTTGAACTCTCGGCAAGCGTTGGCTCAATGAGTGCAAATGCTGCCGAAGTGGGCGAGGGTCAGCTAATTGATATTGCGGTGGCAAAACTTTGAGCAAAGACTCTGAAGCACTCGCGCTAAATAAATTGCGCGAGGTCGAAGCCGCGTTGATGGCCAGGATTCCTGAACACAAATTGCGACCACGCCTAGAGCCAACCAGGCGAGCCGTCGAACTATTGGGCGACCCGCAAAAAAGTTACCGAGTGATTCACATCACCGGCACCAACGGCAAGACCACAACCGCAAGAATCATCGAGCGAATTTTGCGCGAACACGGTTTGCGCACCGGCCGATTCACGAGCCCACACCTGGTTAATCTCAACGAGCGAATCGCACTCGACGGCGAGCCGATCGACAACGAAATAATCTATGAGATTTTCAAAGACATCGAACCAGCTCTCGACATGGTCGATGCAGAGCTGCTGGCTGCAGGCGAATCACGCCTAACCTTTTTTGAAGCGTTAGCGGTGCTTGGTTTCGCTGTGTTTGCCGATGCCCCAATCGATGTTTTGGTGCTAGAAGTGGGTATGGGCGGCGAGTGGGATTCAACCAACGTGGCTGACGGCGATGTGGCCGTATTCACGCCAATCGATATCGATCACGTTGAACGACTCGGCCACACCATCGCCGAAATCGCGACCACCAAGTCGGGCATCATCAAGCCAGGTTCGATTGTGGTCAGTGCCCCACAACAACCAGAGGCATTAGCCGTGCTAGAAACCAAGGCCGGTGCAATCGCCGATGATCTAAAGCTTGCCGGGCGCGACTTTGAACTTCAAAACCAGAGTGAGTCATCAACCGGACTAACTTTTTCGGTTCGCGGCCTTGCCCGCGAATACGACGACCTGTTTATGCCGCTGCATGGCAAATACCAGGCGCAGAACGCAGCCGTTGCAATTGCCGCTGTCGAAGCGTTTATCGGCGGCGGGGCAGTGCCAATCGCCGACGACATTTTGCGCCCTGCGCTAGCCGATGTTTCTTCGCCTGGCCGCCTGCAGGTCATCTCGCATAACCCACGCGTGATTCTCGATGCCGCGCATAATCCACACGGTGCAAGATCTCTTGGCGCAGCGCTCATCGAAAGCTTCGGCGCACCACATGCGGTGGCAGTGCTCTCGGTGCTAAACGATAAAGACGCCCGCGAACTATTGTTGGCGCTCGATTCGAGCATCCAAGAATTTGTAATCACCCAATCGTCATCGGTGCGTGCCTTGCCGGCTGCCGAGCTCGCGACCATTGCCACCGAAATTTTTGGTGCCGAGCGTGTGAGTGTTGCCGAAGATTTTCGTGATGCTCTAGAGCTAGCACAAGGCAAGTTGCCTCAAGGTGAAAACACAGCGGTTGTGGTTTCTGGTTCAATTACTTTGGTGGGCGATGTGTTGGCATTTTTTCAAGAACAAGAAGGCGATCTAGATGGCGAAGACTAAAAAGGCCGCAAACGTGCAGATCTCGGGCGATTCGGCAAAACCGGCAAAGCCGCGTTCAATCAAACGAACACTCGGATCTATGGTTTTGGCTTTTGAATCGTTTGTCGTTTTCTTCGGCACATTGGTTGCCTTCGGCCTAAAAGTTGCTGACGCCAAAACCGTATGGACAATCGGGCTGATTTTGTCGGCCATCATGATCATGACCCCTGGCTATCTTGGCCGTCGCGGCAGCTATGTGCTCGGCTGGCTATTGCAACTGGTCATGGTTGTGCTCAGTTTTTATGTTCCATGGATGCCGCTAATCGCGCTCGTCTTTGCCTCGATGTGGGCTTGGGGCATGATTGCCGGCGGCACAATCGACCTTGCACGCAAGGCGATGGTCTCGACGCAAGAGGCAAACATCACAATCGACATCACCGAAACCGCTACCCAGAAAGAATCTAAATGAGCCAGTCAACCCTAGTTTTGCTAAAGCCAGACGCAGTCAAGCGCAACCTAATCGGCGAAATCATCTCGCGGCTAGAAGCCAAGGGCTATGTCGTTGCCGAACTCAAAAAGTTCACGCCGAGTCGTGAGCTTTTGGCCAAGCACTATGCAGAGCACGAGGGCAAGCCTTTTTATGAGCCGCTGGTTGAGTTCATGGCCTCTGGCGATGTGGTTGCCATCAAGCTTGAGGGCCACCGCGTTATCGAAGGCTTCAGATCGCTCGCCGGCGCCACCGACCCAACAGTTGCCGCCCCTGGCACAATCCGTGGCGATCTTGGTCGCGACTGGGGTCTAAAGGTTCAGCAAAACCTAGTGCATGGCAGTGATTCACCAGAATCAGCTGAACGCGAACTCGCGCTCTGGTTCTAGAACTAACTAGCCGTGAAACAAGATCGGCCAGCGGCTCCAGAAACGAATCACGATAGCCAGCACGATCAATAGGTCGACGCCAATAACGAAGAGCCAGGCCTTAGGGTAGGCGGCATCCCAGAATGCGGTGGTGCGCACAGGCATCTCGATGATGTCTTCGCGAAAGGCAAACAGGGCCAGTGGCACGAACATCATGATTGTGCCCACCCAAGAAACCATGCAATAAGGGCAAAGCACGTTAATCACCAAAAGGCTTTGGCTAAACAGCCACAAAATAAAAGCCATGGCAGCGCCAATGCCAACAACAAATGCAACCCAGAACCACTGGGCAAAACGGGCACCAGCCAAAATCGCAAAACCAACAACAATCGGAATAGCAAAGCCGGCCACACCGATTAGCGGGTTAGGAAAACCGAGTAGGTGTGATTGCCAGGTGAGCATCACAGATTTGCACGAAATGAACACGTTGAGGTCGCAGCTGAGCGAACCGCTTGGGTGTTCGGCAAGTTGAATGCGCTCGATCACTAGCGAGAATGCGCCAATCCATGCAATAAAACCGCCGATTATCAGGCTTAATGCCAGTGATTTCGGGGCAACAATGCGCGCTTCTTGGCCTGACTGGTCAATGTTCTGTGGGGTTTCGATGCTCTGGCTCACATGGCTAGTCTGCCAGAATAAACAACCGTTTTAGGCCCTTTAGTGGCATACTTGAAGAGGTTTCAGGTTATCCACACGAACTTGATACCACCCATTGCGAGATCACAGACCAACGACGTTAGACCCATCGGGCAGTCAGATTGAGTCAGTTTTTTATCTCGCCCACAGATTTGGTTGTTTGCAAAAGGCAGGCAACAAGGATTTTTAGGCCAAGCGGCCGGCGAGTGTGGCCCGAACGCGAGGCCGACAAGGGAGCACCTTAAATGGTGAAAAAGAAAGCCGATCAGGCTAACGAAGTTCAAAATGAAGAAACTGCAAAGCCAGCGAAAGCCAAGCTGACTTTGCCGCGGTTGCGCGTCAAAAAAGTTGTTGAAGCCATAGCCGAGGTTGTCGAGGCTGTTGCCGCAGAACCTAAAGGCCAGGCTCGCGAAAAGTCTTCGGCCAAAGCTGGAGGCCAATCTGGTGGCCAAGCTGGCGGCCAAGCTAGTGGCAAAAAATCCGGCAAGGGCGGCAAAAAATCTGCTGCTGAAGCGGCAGAGGCCAGCGCCGAGCAGCCAGCCGAAGCGCCTAAGGCCGCACCGGTTTCTGCTACCGCACTTTTGTTTCAGGCGCCAGATCTGCCAACCCCAAGGGTTGATTCAAAGCGCGGCAAAATTGTTGACGTCGACCCAACCGGCGATGCAGCTCATCGCCGCACCAGAACCCGCGTGCGCCCAGGTCAGGTAATCGAAGGCGAACTGCCACCAAACACTGTGGTCAAGGTGCGCACCCCGCGCGAACCAAAGCCAGTTTCTAAAGAGCCGCAGCGAGTCAAGGGTTCAACAAGGCTCGAAGCTAAAAAGCAGCGTCGCCGTGACGGTCGCGATCAAGGTCGTCGCCGCAACACGATTACCGAGTCAGAGTTTTTGGCTCGTCGCGAAGCAGTCGATCGCACAATGGTTGTGCGCAGCAAAGACGACAAGATTCAGATCGGCGTTATCGAAGACAAGATTCTTGTCGAGCACTA
>CAINTU010000108.1 GCA_903853515.1 uncultured Micrococcales bacterium
GCGCAAAGCTTGATCGTCAAGAAGTATTCGGCCCAGTGATTTCGGTCTATGGCTATTCGACTATCGACGAGGCTGTAGCCATGGCTAACGACACCGATTATGGCTTGAATGCCAGCGTGGTTGGCGATAAGCATCAAGCTGCCGCGGTGGCCCAACGCATCATGGCGGGCACAGTCAACGTCAACGAAGCTTTTAGGGCCACCTTCGCTTCGTTAGACACCCCAATGGGTGGCATGAAAGCTTCTGGCATGGGCCGTCGAAATGGCGTGAATGGCCTTCTCAAATACACCGATGTGCGAGCAGTTGGTCTGCACAGAGGCCTACTTGAGTTCCCTAGCCGCGGCTCGCAATACAACCGCATGGCACCGCTTTTGAACCTGTTGTCGCGCATCATGCGCAGGTTGCCTTAGTTGAACTAGGTGGCCTCGTGATCGAAGGGCGCCTGCTCGCCTTCTTTTAGGCGCGGCTGCTCTTGCACAACAACTTGATTGAGGCTTTGAATCTCTTCGGCTTCGTCTGGCTCTAAAAGTGCCTCGCGAATGATTCTGCGAGGATCATATTGACGCGGATCAAGTTTGCGCCAGTCGAGGTCGTTATAGTCTTCGCCAAGTTCGTCTTTCATCTGGCCTTGAGCATTATTGGCCATGCGGCGAAGCATCTTGATAAAGTTTGCGAATTGGCGCGCGTATTCGGGCAAGCGCTCAGGGCCGAGCAAAACTGCGGCCAGCACTAGCAAAATCACCAGCTTTTCGCTGCTTAAACCAAACACCGGTTAAGGCTACTCGCTTAACCTTCGGGGTTTGCGCCCAATCTAAAGATATGCTGGCAACAGATTATGGTTGACAAGATTTCGAGCTGGAAGTTCAGCGAAGACTTCGCCCAAGAGAGCGAAGTAATTTTGCGCGCCAGAGCAAGGGCTGCCGAGCTCGGCATCGAAAGCATAACTCCCAGCGTTGGCGCACAGCTTGCCTTGCTTGTTTCAATCGCCCAAGCCAAATCGGTTGTCGAAGTTGGCACGGGTGCCGGTGTCTCTGGCCTTTGGCTGCTCAGTGGCAACGACCATGTGGTTTTGGCAAGCATCGAGTCAGACATTGATGCTCACAACATCGCCAAGGTTGCGTTCTCAGAAGCCAACGTGCCAGCCTCAAGGCTTCGCCTGATCAATGGCAAGTCACTCGAGGTGATGGCCAACCTTGCCGACGCCGCATATGACCTGGTCTTGCTAGATGCTGACCTCGCCACTTTGCCCGAGCAGATTCACGAAGCTAGCCGGGTGCTACGCCCTGGCGGAGTGATCGCCATAAGCCACGCCATGTGGCGCGACCGAGTGCCAGACCCCGCCATGCGCGATGACAACACCTCGGTTTATCGCGATGTGCTTCGCCGCTTTAGCGAATCATCAGATTTTGTAGTCTCGTTGCTGCCAATCGGTGATGGCCTTTTGCTGGCAAGCCGTCGCGGCTGAGTTCGCCCCCAAACTGCCGGTTAAAAAACTAAAGGCCATCCTTGAATGGATGACCTTCGGTTCTAAAACTGCTTAGCGCTTTTTGATGCCGGCTAGCACCTTTTTGAGTGCATCGACTTCGTCGTCGTTAACCGATATCACCAAACGGCCCCCGCCTTCGAGCGGAATTCGCAAAACGATTAGACCGCGAGGTTCGCGTTCTGCTTCCATCGGCCCGTCACCCGTGCGCGGCTTCATTGCTGCCATTATTTAGCTCCTTGAGACTTTGGCGCTAAAGCGCCCTAATGCAATTATCCCACAATTGAGAGTGTCGTTTTGGCGGTTTGCCAAGCTAAGCGCAACCTGCAGGTAACTATCTGGTGAACCCCATCGATAGCGGTTTTGGCCCTAGGGGGCTGGGTAATTCAAGGTTTGATAGGTGAAGCAGGCATAGATCCAGACCAGTTGCAGCCCAACAGACAAACCCAAGAACTGCAACTGTTTGCGCCTGGCCCAACTCAAGAATTTGCGGGCTACTAGGCCGAAAACCACGAAAATTGGCAACAACAACCGCATGGTCGAAGTTGTCGGAAAAAACACTGCCAACAAATAGGTGATGTAACCAACGACCCACAAATCGAGCTCTTCGCCCAAAGCTCGAAGGTGCTTTGACCTGATGAACCAATAGACGGCAATCACAAAGATCAGGCTGGCGAAAGGCCCGACCCAAGGGCCAAAATAGAGCGAACCGGCGTCGAAGAATGCCCTAAACGGTGTGAAGCCCTCATAGTCGGTGAGCGGCCTGCGCCAAGCAGTCTCGGTCAAAAGATAGGCATTCGCTCGGCCGGTATAAACGCCGGCAATATACGGCCACACCGCCGTCTCGGCTGCTGCAATCACTGCAAATAAACCTAAAGTCACGTGTTGATAAACGCTGTATTCATTTCGGCGGCGAATCAACCGCAGCAACGAAATAAGTCCAGCGGCGAAGCCGATTGCAATCACACCGGGTCTAGTTAGCGACCATAGTGTTGCAGGAATAAGCGCCAAAAGATATTGCCCACGCAAAAGATGCAACAGCGCCCAAGCTAAAAACACCAAACTTAGCGATTCGGCATAGCCCACCTGCAAAATAGGTGATGGCATCGAAATGCCTATTAGCGCTACCGCCCAAAGCGCCTCAACGTTGCTGAATTTTTCGCGAATAACTTTGAATGCGAGAAGTGCAAAAACGAAACTAAAAATTGTTGCGCTGGCCGGGGCCAAAATTAGCCAAGGCAGGCCAGTCATCGTGGCTATGGCCCCAACGACGAATGGATATCCCGGAAAAAATGCCCAAGCATTCATCTGCACTAGGCCCTGCGCATCGGTCGGCAGAATCTTTGCATAACCCTGGGTCAGCGAAAACCCATGGTCGAAAATCTGTTGATAATAGAGGCAATCCCAGCTGTTGAAATATTCGAGCAAATTATGCGCCATCGGAATATGAAAACTAAGCGACTGAAGCGGCATCGCAATCACAAAGAGCACGAGCGTGACAACACGAGTTGCCAGCCAAATGAGCAAAACGCGCGCCCACCAACTTTTGGGCAAGCGCGAACCAAAAGCGACTAAGCGCTCAACCATGCGCGAAGCGCCTTTTCGCAACTATAAATCTGTTCGACCGGCAGCGCCTCGTCGTCGGCGTGAGCCTTGTTTGGATCCCCTGGCCCAAAATTAACCGCTGGGATTCCAAGCGCGCTGAAGCGTGCCACGTCTGTCCAGCCGTATTTGGCAAAAGGTTCGGTGCCGGTTGCTTTAACAAAGGCTGCTGCCTCTGGCAGGTCAAGACCAGGGCGCGCGCCTTCGGCGAAGTCTGTGATTTTGATTTCGAAGCCAGCAAAAACATCGCGCAAATGCGCCTCTGCTTCGGCCGCGTTGCGGCTCGGCGCGAAACGATAGTTGACGGTAATCACGGCTAGGTCTGGAATAACGTTTGCGGCAATGCCAGAGTGCATCACAACGGCGTTAAGGCTTTCGCGATAGATCAGGCCGTCTACGGCAATCTCGGCAGGCACATAGCCTGCAAGGATTTCGAGCGGTTTGAACGCTTTGTGCAGGGCGTTCTCGCCCATCCATGGTCTTGCACTGTGAGCTTTGACACCGCTGAGTGTGATTTCGGCGCGCATGGTGCCATTGCAGCCGCCCTCGACACGCGCGCTCGATGGCTCGCACAGCACCGCAAACTCGGCCTCAAGCAACTCAGGGCGATTGCGGCTGAGACGGCCCAAACCATTCAACGCAGAATCGACTTCTTCGTGATCATAAAAAATCCAGGTGATATCAACATTTGACGCAGTGAGTTCGGCTGCAAGCTTGAGCTGCACTGCGACGCCGGCTTTCATATCGACCGTTCCGCGGCCCCACAAAATGCTTTGACCATCTTGCTCGATAAGTTTGGTCGGCAGATTGTCGGCAATTGGCACGGTGTCGATGTGGCCGGCAATCGCAACACGCTTAGCGCGGCCAAGGTTGGTTCTTGCGACAATCGCATCTGCATCACGAATAACTTCGAGGTGCGCAAAATCTCGCAGCGTGGTTTCAATCACATCGGCAAGGGCTTTTTCGTTGCCAGAGACCGACTCGATGTCACACAAAACTCGAGTTAGGTCGACCAGATCGGCTTGAAGATTCAGTTTCGTTGCAGGCACAATACGAGCCTACTTGTAACCTTGATGTTGATGACTAACACTGCGTATTTGAACGAATCGGCTTGGGGCCACGGCCTTGCCACGATCGCGTCTGACGGCACGATTTTAGACACCTGGTATGTAAACCCTCAGCTTGGTGCCGCACCAAAGAGTGATGCCGTTTATATCGTGCCTAAAGAACTCGATGCGCTGGTAGGTCATGATGCCCGCCGCAACGTTGAGCTCAAGGTTGTGCGCACCGAAATCGACCTGAGTGCACCCGTCGCTTCTACGCCTGACGCCTATTTGCGCCTGCATCTGCTCTCGCACCTTTTGGTGAAACCCAACACCATTAACTTGGATTCGTTGATGGCCCACCTGCCTATCGTGGCGTTCTCGTCGATCGGCCCAATTCACGTTGACGACTATCAACGATTGTTGCCGCAGCTAACTCGTTCCGGCGTTAGCGTGCATTCGATCGACAAATTTGGGCGCTTGGTTGACTATGTTGTGCCAAAAGGCGTTCGCATAGCCGACGCCAATCGCGTGCGCCTCGGTGCTCACCTGTCACCAGGCACAACAATCATGCACGAAGGTTTTGTGAACTTTAACGCCGGCACATTAGGCGTTGCCATGGTCGAAGGCCGCATCGCTCAGGGTGTCATAGTCGGCGATGGCAGCGACATTGGTGGCGGTGCTTCAATTATGGGCACGCTCTCGGGCGGCGGTCGTGAACGAGTGCGAATTGGGGCTCGCGCCCTGCTAGGTGCGAATGCAGGCGTTGGCATCTCGATTGGCGATGACTGCGTTGTCGAAGCTGGGCTATATGTGACCGCCGGCACCAAGGTGACGTTGATCGGTGACGAAGAGCGCGTTGTGAAAGCCGTTGAACTAAGCGGCCTGCCAAATCTGCTATTCAGGCGCAACTCGACTAACGGCCGAGTTGAAGTTTTGCATCGTGAAGGCGCAGGCATTGTGCTTAACGCAGCACTCCATACTGGCAAATAGTTTTAGGTAAACAGTTTCTGGCAAATAGTTTTAGCCGGTTACTGAGTCCCAGCCACGCTCAGGCAAAGCTTCATCATCTATCAACACCGATACATCGCCCGCTTCTATGATGCGGCCGATCACTTTGAACTCGCGAGGCAAAATCGCATCGGCTGCAAAAGTTGCCAACAAACTGTGATCTTCGCCACCGAATAACACCCAATCTCGTTCTCTGGCGCCAATTCGCATCGCGGCTTGTTCGAGAGCAGCATCGAACCCTTGCAAAAGTTTCGAATCAATCTGCACTGTTACGCCAGAAGCCTTGGCAATTCTGCCAGCGTCTTTAGCGAGGCCATCAGAGATATCTAACATCGAGGTTGCGTCGGCCTTCGCGGCCAAAACACCGGCGGCAATCGGCGGTTGAGGTCGCAACTGAACATCAACTAGCTCGTCAAAAGCTGCGGCAGGTTCTGCATCTTCGAACTGCAACAGAGCCAGACCGGCTGCGGCCCTGCCGAGAGTGCCGGCCACTGCAAGCACATCGCCTGGTTTTGCCCCACTGCGCAAAACAGGATCGCGACCCTCAAGATCGCCGTGGGCGGTTATCGCGATAAAAACTTTTGGCGCACCGGCAAGATCACCACCGACCACCGCGGCGCCTGGCGCGAGAGCCTCGCAACCCGCGCGCAACCCATCGGCAAAATCTTCTAGCCAGGCAACGGTCGTATCACTAGGCACGGCTAGGGCAACCGTCAGAGCGGTCGGCTTGGCGCCCATGGCCGCAACATCAGAAACGTTAGTTGCGATGGCTTTGTATCCTAGGTCAAACGCGCTCGACCAGTCGAGACGAAAATCGTGATCTTCGATCATTGTGTCGGTGGTGACTACGAAACGCCCATCAGGCGAAGCGACAACGGCGGCGTCATCACCTGGGCCAACGATTGAACTGACACCTAAGTTGAGCCTGGCGATGGTGCGCAGAAGGGCTGCGCTCTCGCCAATCTGGGCTATGGTGTCAGTTTTTTGCACAAGACAAAGGTAGCCTGTTTGATGATGAAGAATTTGCGCAAAATCGTTGCCACGGTCGCTGGCCTGATGGTGATTGCCACTCTCGCGAGCTGCGCTGCGACTGTGAGCATCGAGTCGGCGCCGGAGGCCAACGACCCGGCCTGCGCAAATGTAATTGTGCGGTTGCCCGATGTAACCGACACCCAAGCCAAACGCACCACAGATTCGCAGGGCACGGCGGCTTGGGGTAATCCGGCTGTGGTCACATTGCGCTGCGGGCTAGCGCCAATAAAGGTGAGTGCGCTGCCGTGCATAAAAGCTGGCGGCATTGATTGGTTGGTTAAGCGCATAGACAGCAAAACCTATTCGTTCACAAGCTTTGGTAGAACACCTGCAACCGAAGTTTGGGTTGA
>CAINTU010000109.1 GCA_903853515.1 uncultured Micrococcales bacterium
GCAGCAGAACTAGAAGAGACCGAGTTGGGTTTATTAGCCGAGCTTGAAGATATTCAAAAGCAGATGTCAAAAGAGACTGAAATTCGCGAAAGTTGGCAGCACGAACTTCACGCGCTCGAGTCAAGTCTCAACGACAAAATCGAAGCTCTCAAAGTGCAAGGCCGCAAGCAAAGCGCTGATCGGCAAATTGTTTTGCCAAAGGTCGGCGAAGAACTCATCGAGATTTATACCAAAAAGGCACAGCGTCAAACGCCGGTTGGCCGCATCAGTGGCCGAGAGTGCACGGCCTGCCGCATGAGTTTGACGGCAACAGATTTTGATCGTGTGCTGGCAGCACCTAAAGATGAAGTCGTTTTTTGCCCTGAGTGCCAGGCGATTCTGATTCGATGACTCGAGTTCTTCGCATCGAGGCAGACGGCGGCTCGAGGGGTAATCCAGGGGATTCTGGTTCTGGTGCCGTCGTAATCGATGTTGCAACGGGTGAACTTTTAGCAGAGATTGCCGAGTTTATTGGCACGGCAACTAACAACGTGGCCGAGTATCGAGCAGTGCTTGCTGCGCTGCAGGTGAGCGCACTCATCGATGACACCGCTGAGTTGCAGATTGCACTCGATTCGAAGCTTGTCGTAGAACAGATGTCTGGACGATGGAAAATCAAGAACGATGCGTTGTTCGAGCTGGCCACTCAGTTGCAAAGTGCCATCGCCAAGCGCAAGGTCACCTTCACTTGGATGCCTCGAGAGCAAAACTCTAGAGCAGACGCTCTAGCTAATGAAGCCATGGATTCTAGGGTTTCGGTTGTGCGCAGGTTTGATCTGAATGCTCAAAACAGCGAAACCACTTCAGTGAAACCAGTTGAAAAAACCTCTGCCGCGCATCTTGAATTTAACATTGAAAAGCCATCGTCGGTTAGAGCTGAACGCGATGTGAAATCAAAGCTAACCACCATCATTCTCGTGCGACACGGTCGCACCGCGCTAACCGAGTCGCACAAGATTTCGGGTCGCAGCGGCGAGAACCCCGAGTTGTCGATTCTCGGCCTAGATGATGCAAGGCGAGTGGCCGAAGAGATCACCCAGGTCGGCGTTGCGGGTTTTTTCAGTCAGATAAAGAAGCCAACTGCCATTGTCAGTTCGCCCATTCAGCGAGCACAGCAAACCGCTCAGGCAATAGGCAATGCGATCGGTGTTCAAGTAGAAACCGACGACAATCTTGCCGAGATTGACTTTGGTGACTGGGACGGATTCACCAACAGTGAGGTTGCCGATAAATGGGGTGAGACTTACGAAGCTTGGCGAGGAGATATAAACATCGCTCCGCCAGGCACCGGCGAGTCTCTAGTTGCATTCGACGCGCGAGTTCAGAAGGCTAGGCACGACATATTGACGAAATACGAGGGGCAGACTGTCGTGGTGGTTGCTCACGTTATGCCAATCCGTGGGTTCATAAAAGCCGCTATTGATGCAAATTGGCCGATCTATTGGCGCCAGAGCGTCGCCCCATGTTCAATCAGCGTGGCAAGATTCTGGGGCGATGAGGCA
>CAINTU010000110.1 GCA_903853515.1 uncultured Micrococcales bacterium
AAATAGCGAATGAGGATCAGATGAGCGAGCGAGACGATCGTAGGCCCGAGCGAGGTCAGCCCGATAGGGCTAGACCTGAGCGCGGCAGACCGGCAGCGAGGCCTGAGCGGCCAGCTGGTGCAGCGCATCGAGGCGGCGAACGAAGTTCGGCAGGTCGGCCTAGCCGTGATGGTTCGCCGCGCCAGGCACGCGAAGCCAGACCTCTCAGACGTGACGAAGAGCAAGCAGCTCGCCCCGATTGGCAGACTCGAGTAGCTCGTCCACCGCGTGAAGACGCTCCGCGTTCACCGATCATCCCTGATGAAATAACCGACCAAGACATTGAGTTGGGCATCAGGGTTCAGCTGAAAACACTTACCGAAGAAAACGCAGAGAAAGTCGCCAGACACTTGGCGATGGTGAATCTGCTTTTCGAACAAGACCCTGCACTGGCGCATGAGCATGCACTTGCAGCTTCGCGCCGAGCTGGCCGGCTAGCTATTGTGCGCGAAACCGTCGGAATCACCGCATATCAAGTTGAAGACTGGGCATTGGCGCTTCGAGAGCTAAGCACCTATCGACGACTGACCGGTTCGAATGATCACCTGCCGCTCATGGCTGATTGCGAGCGTGGGTTGGGTCGACCAAAGAAGGCTCTAGAACTTGGTCGTTCGGTCGACCGCAATACGCTGCCAGCCGGTGTGCGAGTCAATCTCGCTATTGTGCTTTCGGGTGCGCGCCTAGATCTTGGCGAGAATGAACTTGCTTTGGCTGAACTTGAGATTCCTGAACTCAATGTGAGCAAAGTTTTTGAATACAGCGCACAACTTTTTCGCGCCTATTCGGAATGTCTTAGCATTCTGGGCAGAACCACGGATGCAAAGAAGTGGTCTGATTTGGCTACTAGGGCTGAAAAGCATTTTTCTGGGACAAATAACCCAGAAGACGAAGTTTTCTCTGTATTAGAAGAGATTCAGATTCCCGAGCCGTCTGACCGGAACCGTGTTTGGAACAAAACCGAGCGTGATGCTCGATCCGGGGCGCCTCGGGCACCTTTTAGGCGCGATGGCGAGCGTTCACACAGCCGCGATGGCGATCGCCCCGCACGCCGCGAGTCATCTGGGCGCGATGGCGGCAGACCAACCGGCAGAGATGGTGGTCGAGAAGGGGGTCGCGAGGGAGGCTTCGGCCGTGGCGATCGAGGCAAACCACGTGGCCGCTAAGTCGTTAGCGTCGCATTACGACACAGTTTTGGCCGATTTAGACGGCGTGATATACGAAGGCACCATGGCAATCGCCGGTGCTGCCGAAGCAATCCTTGGGCTAAAGAAGCAAGGCCTCAAAGTCGGCTTTGTGACAAACAACTCGAGTCGAAAAACCAGCACAATTGCCGAACATCTTGCCACATTCGGGGTTGCTGCAAGGCCTGATGAGATCATTTCGTCTGGGCAAACCGGCGTTGAGCTGATGCAGGGCATGATTGCCCCCGGGTCAAAGGTTTTGGTAGTCGGCGGCGAGGGATTGCGTGCCAGAGTTGAGTCTGCCGGATTTGAACTGGTTAAAGATTCAAACGGTGAACCGAAAGCCGTGATTCAGGGATTTTCGCCAGATCTAACCTGGCGCGAATTGGCCGAAGCCTCATTCGCAATTCAACGCGGTGCAGTTTGGGTGGCGACGAACAGCGACTGGACGATTCCGCAAGAACGCGGTTTGGCCCCAGGCAATGGCACCATGCTGGCGGCAGTGCACACCGCAACCGGAATCTTCGCCAAAGTCGCAGGCAAGCCAGAACCTGCAATTTTTGATACAGCTATGAGAGTTTTTGGGTCTAGAAAAGCGCTTTTTGTTGGCGACCGACTCGACACTGACATTCTTGGTGCCAATCGAGCCGAAATTGACAGCGTGCTCGTGCTAACCGGAGTTTCGACTCGCAAAGACTTGTTGGCGGCTAAA
Source organism: uncultured Micrococcales bacterium (assembly GCA_903853515.1). Classification (GTDB taxonomy): domain Bacteria; phylum Actinomycetota; class Actinomycetes; order Actinomycetales; family Microbacteriaceae; genus Rhodoluna. The sequence continues at coordinate 1,933 of CAINTU010000110.1, forward strand.
AAAGAAGAGCGACCGGCATTTGTTGTCGAATCGATGCTCGACTTGCTAGAACCGTATGTTGAACCAAAACGCACCAAACACGGATTTCGGTGCGGCGATGCGCTGGTTGAGAACCTTCTTGATCGCATAGTTGTTGTTGAAGGTGACCCAACTAGCATCGAAGCGCTCAGGGCAGCATGTGGCGTAATTTGGAACAGTGCAAAGCACATCAGCCTTTTGACGGTTGAACCAAGACTTTATCAAGATGACAAGTTTTCTAGAATCAAAGAGTAGAGGCCACAAACAATGTCAGAACAAATTGAAGCAATCAAAGACGAGCTTGAGCGAATCGCAAGCCTTGAGCTGAGCGAGCAACCTGCAGCTTATGCAGCATTGCGCGAGGCTCTTGAGCTCGAACTGAACTCAAGCTCAGCCGATCACGGCCAAGACCATTGAGTGAAGAACTAGATGCGTCAGTCTCTGCATCAATGCGACTCGATTTGGCTTTGGTCGATCTCGGTCTAGCCAGATCTCGAACAAACGCTCATGCGCTGATTGATGCGAAGCGCGTGATGGTCGATGGGCGAGAAGGCCGCAAGGCATCTCAGCCGGTACGTCTCGATCAAGACATCGTGGTGCTGGCAGCGCAAGATTATGTTTCTCGTGCCGGCCATAAATTGGCCACGGCTCTCGATGAATTTGGCGAGCTTGACCTAGTTGGCCTGTTGGCCTTGGATGTCGGTGCCTCGACCGGAGGCTTCACCGATGTTTTGCTGCGCCGCGGTGTGCGCCAGGTGATAGCTCTCGATGTCGGCCATTCACAGATGGCAAAAGAGTTGACAGAAAACCGACTAGTTGTCAACATTGAGAATTTCAACGCCAGAGACCTATCTCTCGAGACACTAAACGGTGTTCTTGGTAACCGACTCGGCGGCCGCATCGGCTCAGAGT
>CAINTU010000111.1 GCA_903853515.1 uncultured Micrococcales bacterium
CCGGTCTGCGATGGCGTCTGGCTGCGTAGTCTTCTGTGTGAAATAATCCGCCATCGCAAGAATGCTTGAGGGCGGCGAAGACCCCCGATTCATTGCACGCAGGCTAGTCATTCTCGCCTCAGAAGATATCGGGCTCGCTGATCCTCAAGCGCTCACGCTGGCCGTTTCGGCCGCCGCGGCTTGCGCGCAACTTGGCATGCCCGAGGCCCGCATCCCACTAGCTCAGGCGACAATTTATTTAGCCCTCTGCCCAAAGTCCAACTCGGCTTACAACGCCATAAATGCAGCCATCGCCGATGTTCAGGCGGGAAAATCTGGTTCTGTGCCAACGCACCTGCGCGGCAGCGCAACCTCAACTTATGCGGCAAACGACAAAGGCCTGGGATACCGGTATCCACATGATTTTGAACCCTCGTCAATCCAACAGCAGTACATTCCGAACACACTCGAGAACGCGTATTACTACCAACCAAAACGTGCCGGCTTTGAACAGGCACTAATCGAGCGATGGCAGAATCTGCGCGCGATGATTCGCGGCCTCAAGAAATAGCCGTGTGGCCAGCTTGGCCGAGGTGAACGCCTCTGGCACTCTAGAGCGCCAACTGGTAGGCTTTCAAGGTTGCCAACCTGACTCAAGTGATCGCGGCTGTGAGCTTGGTCAAGTAGGTGTTAATCGAACATTTAGCCGTTTGATTCGTGGCACAAAGCAATTGGCAGCTCGCGCTGCTTACACCTAAACAATCGAAAGGACCTCGTGTCTAAAACAACACGTACCCGCAGCAAGACTCGTTTGTCTCGCTCGTTGGGCATTGCACTAACCCCAAAGGCAGCTAAATACCTAGAAAAGCGCCCTTATGCTCCAGGCCAGCACGGTCGCACCAAGCGCAAGGCTGACAGCGACTTCGCCGTTCGTCTTCGCGAGAAGCAGCGCCTACGCGCCCAATACGGCATCCGTGAAGCGCAGCTTCGCAAGATCTTCAACGACGCTAAGCGTGGCGAGGGTCTGACTGGTGAAAACCTAGTAGAGCTACTAGAAATGCGTCTTGACGCACTTGTGCTTCGCGCTGGCATTGCCCGCACAATCGCTCAAGCTCGACAGATGGTTGTGCACCGTCACATCTTGGTCGACGGCTTGCGCGTTGACCGTCCTTCGTTCAGAGTCAAGCCTGGTCAGATGATTCACGTCGCGGCCAAGAGCGAACTGACTGAGCCTTTTCAAGTTGCAGCCGCCGGCGGTCACGTTGACGTCTTGCCAGCTGTTCCTGGTTACCTGAGTGTTGAGCTCGACAAGTTGCAAGCAACACTAGTGCGCCGTCCAAAGCGCGCTGAGGTTCCTGTTACCTGTGAAGTTCAGCTCGTGGTTGAGTACTACGCGGCTCGCTAGTTTCAACTAAACAAAGAAGTAGGTTCAGATGAGTGGTGGCGACCTAGCAGCGCTAATTGCCGCGACAGCTTTTGTTGTCTTGGTTATCGTTTTGGCTTTTCCGTTGATCAAATTGGGTAGAACCCTTGATGACGCCGGCGCCAAAATTCGCGAGGTTAGCGATAGCTTGGTGCCACTGCTCACTGAACTGACAGAAACCGTCAAGAGCACGAATCGCCAATTGACGAAAATCGATCAGATTACTGATTCGATCCAAGAAGTAACCACCACGGTTAACTCTTTGCTAATGGCCTTTACCGACGCAGTCGGCGGCCCACTGTTGCGAGTAGCCGAGATTGTGCGCGGAATCGGTGGTCTTTTCGGAACCAAGAAAAAATCGAGCAAGAAGTGAAGCGCGCCGTCTGGCTATTAGCAGGCCTAGCGCTAGGGGCTTACATCGCCCAACGGGTTTCTGAGAACCCAGAGGCAAAGCGAGCATTCGACGAAACCACTAAACGGGCCAAAGATATTCTGAACTCTGCCGTAGAAGGTTGGCGCGAAGGGTTGGCTGAAGCCGATCAAGAGCTTGTTGCACAAAAGCCAAGAGCAGTTAAGTCAACAACCACCTTAAAACCAAAGACAACCCAAAGAGCCGCTACAAAGAAGAGTTAATACCGTGCAAACTGCTGAGATTAAAAAGCGTTGGCTTGATTTTTTTGAAAGCAAGAGCCACGTTGTAGTTCCTTCTGCATCACTCATCTCTGAGGACCCCTCGCTGCTATTTACGGTTGCGGGCATGGTGCCTTTCATTCCATACATGACCGGGCTTATTCCGGCACCTTTCGCAAGAGCAACAAGCGTTCAGAAGTGCGTGAGAACTCTCGATATCGAAGAGGTTGGCAAAACCACTCGCCACGGCACGTTCTTTCAAATGAACGGCAACTTTTCATTTGGCGATTATTTCAAGCGCGAGGCCATTAGTTTCGCTTGGGAGCTTCTAACTACCAGCCAAGCAGCCGGTGGCTATGGGTTTGACCCCAAGGATCTCTGGGTAACCGTCTATAAAGACGACGAAGAGTCGATTGCGCTTTGGCGTGAAATAGCAGATATTCCCCTCGAGCGCATTCAGCGATTGGGAATGATAGATAACTATTGGTCAACCGGTCAGCCTGGGCCAGCTGGGCCTTGTTCTGAGATTTATTTTGATCGTGGGCCTAAGTACGGCAAGGATGGCGGGCCGGCTGCAGACGACAATCGTTATCTCGAGATCTGGAACCTCGTGTTCATGCAATACGAACGGGGCAAGGGCCTCGGCAAAGACGATTTCGAAATCCTTGGTGAGCTACCAAAGAAGAACATCGATACAGGCATGGGTCTAGAGCGCGTTGCGTTTTTGCTGCAAGGCGTTGAGAATCTTTACGAAATCGACCAAGTAAGACCTGTTCTCGACTTGGCTGCAAAGCTCTCTGGAAAAACCTATGGCGCAAACCATGATGATGACGTGAGACTTCGCGTTGTGGCAGATCACGTGCGATCAGCGCTCATGCTGATTTGCGACGGCGTATCACCTGGCAATGATGGCCGAGGCTACGTATTGCGTCGTCTATTGCGCAGAACCGTTCGAGCCATGAGGTTACTTGGCGTTGAAGCGCCAACTTTCGCAGAACTATTTTTTACTTCAAAGAATGCAATGGTTGACGCATACCCTGAATTAGAGCAAGAGTACTCGCGCATCGATTCAACCGTGCGGGCAGAAGAAGAAGCTTTCTTGCGCACACTCACTTCTGGCACGACCGTTCTAGATTTGGCTGTGGCTGATCTCAAACAATCCGGTCAGAGCAAACTCAGCGGCGAAACAACTTTTTTGCTTCACGACACATATGGTTTTCCGATTGATCTAACAGTCGAAATTGCAGAAGAGAACGGTCTCAGCGTAGACCGTGAAGGTTTCACTTCGCTGATGAAAGAGCAACGAGATCGGGCCAAGGCAGACGCCCGTGAAAAGAAGCTCGGGGCCGTAGATGTTTCTGTCTTTGGTGCCTTCAGAGCGTTCGGAACAACCGAATTTGTTGGATACGAGTCTCTGAGTGCAGAAGCCAAAGTAATCGGACTTGTGCATGAGGGTGAATCAGTCGAAATGGTCAAGGCCGGCAACATCGTTGAGGTTATTCTTGACCGCACATCTTTGTATGCCGAATCTGGTGGTCAAACTGCCGATGCTGGCTCTATTGTCGGCACAAGTTCGCAGCTCGAAGTGCTCGATGTTCAAAAGCCAATCAAGGGCCTAATCAGCCATAAGGCGCTCATCAAGCAGGGCGAAATCGCTGTTGGCGATAAAGTCACGACTCAGGTCGATGCCAATTTCAGATTGGGTGCTGCACAGGCACACTCTGCCACACACATTGTTCACGCAGCATTGCGTCAAGTACTCGGGCCAACAGCCTTGCAATCTGGTTCTCTAAATAAGCCTGGATACCTGCGTCTCGATTTTTCGTATAACCAGGCGCTGAGTGAAGCTACGAAGAGCGAAATTGAAGAGGTAACAAACCTAGCCATTCGACAAGACCTAGCCGTAAATGCGCAGCACATGAGCCTTCCTGAAGCGAAAGCCTGGGGTGCAGTTGCCCTTTTCGGCGAGACATACGATGAATCGGTTCGCGTTATCGAAGTTGGCGGGCCATGGTCTAGAGAGCTCTGCGGTGGCACGCACGTGTCACGGTCATCCCAGGTTCAATTGGTCTCACTTATCGGTGAATCATCTGTGGGATCTGGTTCTCGCAGGCTAGAGGCTCTAGTAGGCATCGAAGCCTTCAGAGGATTGGCCAAAGAGCGCTATCTAGTTCAGAACCTTGCTCAAACGCTAAAGACACAACCAGATGCACTTGAGGCAAAGATTCTCGGCTTGGTCGAAGATTTGAAAATCTCACAACGCCGCTTGGCAGAACTAAACTCACAGGCGCTATTGCTAACAGTGCCCGACCTGTTGCAGCAATCAAGCACGAGCGACAAGCTTCGTTATGTCGTAGCCGCCGTTGACACAGTTGCTAGCGTTGACGACCTTCGTGCCTTAACACTCAAGGTGCGCGATGGTCTTGGCGAGAGCGGTCTTGCTGTGTTGTTCGCGGCAATCGATGACAAACCTGTGGTAATCGCTGCCGCCTCAAAGAAGGCAATCGAATCAGGTGTTGCAAATGCTGGGTCACTTGTTAAAACTGCCTCGGCAATTCTTGGTGGTGGCGGTGGCGGCAAGCCTGATCTAGCGCAGGGCGGCGGAACCGATGTGAGGGCAATCCAAGCTGCGATTGCTGAGCTCTCAAAACTCGTCAGCTAATTCGATGCCTAAAGATGTA
>CAINTU010000112.1 GCA_903853515.1 uncultured Micrococcales bacterium
CCAAGAGCTATGCCGACATCGCAGCGGCCATCGGCAAACCAAAAGCTTCACGAGCAGTCGGCGGCGCTGTTGGTTCTAACCCGGTGCCACTGGTGGTTGGTTGTCACAGAGTGCTCGGGGCGTCAGGTCGCATCACAGGTTATTCGGGCGGCGATGGCTTGCCAACGAAGCGCTGGTTACTGGAGCATGAAGGCTTGAGTGCCAAGGAATGAGTGAGAAACCAAATCACGTTCATCGATATGACGATGGTGTGACCCGCTGCCGTTGGCCTGGCAAAGATGACCTCTATGTTGCCTATCACGACGAAGAATGGGGTGTGGCCCGCAGCGGTGATGACGAGATGTTTGAACGCATCGCATTAGAAGGTTTTCAAGCTGGGCTTTCTTGGATTACGATTTTGCGCCGACGCGAAGAGTTTCGAAAAGTTTTTAAAAACTTCGCGGTGGCTAAAGTCGCCAAGATGACCGATAGCGACGTCGAAAAACTAATGCAAAACGCCGGCATCATCAGAAATCGGGCAAAGATTTTGGCGACAATTCGAAACGCTCAATTAATTCAAGAACTTCAGCGAAACGGCGAGAGCATTAGCGATATCGTTTGGAGCTTTGCTCCCCCAGCCAATAAGCGCACGCCGGCTGCCAAGAATTTCGAGTGGCGTGCAACCAGTGCAGAATCTGACGCGTTGAGCAAACATCTTCGCAAGTTGGGTTTCTCGTTTGTGGGTTCAACCACGATGTACGCGCTGATGCAGGCTACCGGGTTCGTGAATGATCATGCTCCGGGTTGCTTTAGGCGCGAACAACTTCGCTAGTTATCAAGTAAAGCGTCTTGCCGTCGCGCTCTAACCCTAGCCCTGCCTTTTTGGCAACGGCCTTCAACTCTGCAAAAGTCTCGGGTGCCTGCTTTGCGCGCACGAATGCGCCCACGAGTTCGCCCTTGGCAGTTTTGTTGAAGTGGTTGAGCGCGCGATAAGAACCATCGGCACCTTCAGCCACAACTTCGACGAAAAACGAATCCATGTGCTCTGGAATCGGCGCGAGGTCGACATAGGCCTTCGAGCGAAGGTCGATAATTGGGCCGCCCGTGAGCCTTGCCCAAGCTGCCTCTTGATGATCGCGCCAGACCTGCTTGAGCGACACCTTCGGCAAAACAGTGCTTGCCGAGAGCCGATACCAAGGAATTCGGTCTGTAGCTGAGATCAGACCAAATAGCGCGCTCTGGATCAAAACATGGCTGCGCATCTGATTGACCTGTTGCGCGTTGAAACTCTCGACGCCAATCGCCTTATAGAGTGTGCCGCCATAACGCTGATATGCCGGCAAGGTTGGTGCAGCCGAAATCGCAAGGTTCGCCTCGATGTCGCCAAGTTGCCGTGGCGAAAGTTTGAGGGACTTTGCAGCAAGTTCTGGCTGCTTGCAGAGATTGATTAGATCTGCCAAAACCGCATCTCTGGCTTCATTTAGCTGCCCATAGCTTAGATGCACCTGCTCGATGGTCAGGTTGGTTCCGCCGACATGTTTAGTTTCACTCGGTGGCAACAACAACAGCATTAGACAAGCCTAAACTTATCGAATGGTCAAACTCACGAAAATCTATACCCGCACCGGCGACGAAGGTCTAACCGGCTTGAGCAACTTTGCGAGGGTTCGCAAGACAGATCCACGAATCGAGGCCTATGCCGACGTCGACGAGGCTAACTCGGCAATCGGTGTGGCTGTCTCGCTGGCTAAAAACGAGTTCGACGAAGAAACCCTGCACCTTTTGTCGCAGATTCAAAACGACCTTTTTGACCTTGGCGCTGACCTGTCGAATCCACTAAACGAGCACTACGAATACGAGCCGCTTCGAGTCGACGCCGTATGGGTTGATGCTCTCGAGGCTGCCATCGACAAATACAATTCCGAGCTATCAAAGCTTGATTCGTTTATTTTGCCTGGTGGATCAGGCTTGGCTGCCGGTTTGCACCTCGCCCGCACCGTGGTTCGCCGCGCCGAGCGCGCAACCTGGCACGCAATCGAGGCCTACGGCACCGAGCCTTCCAAAAAGGGTCACACAGACGGTGTTGTTAGCCCCATTGCCGCCAAATACCTAAACCGACTAAGCGACCTGTTGTTCGTGCTGGCCCGATACGCCAACCTAAAGCACGGCGGCGACGTCAAGTGGGTACCTGCAGCAAATCGACGTCAGGCTCCGGCCAAGCGCCGCCCAGAGCAAGAGGACTAGTTC
>CAINTU010000113.1 GCA_903853515.1 uncultured Micrococcales bacterium
CATAAATAACGATGAACGCGATGAATACGATTTCCATTAGGCGATAAATCCAACTCTGCGGGTCTCTTCCGCTCCGATTTCAATATAGGCAAGTGCATCAGCAGGAATCAAGAAGACTCGACCTTTGTCATCAACCAATTTAATCTGTTTAGCGCCAGATTCGAGGGCTGATGCAACGTCTGCTTCGATTTTTGATGCAGCAAGATTCGATTCAAAGATCAATTCTCGATTGGTATTGCGTACGCCGATTCTGATTTCCATAGCCTTGCCTTTCAGGGTTTAGATTACGCCAAAAGGTGGCTAGTTATTTTCGCCGAGGTCGATGATTTCAAGATTTTCGGTCGCGGGGCCGGCGGCAGCTGGCTCAGCTGTCACTGGCTCAGAGGTCACTGGCTCAGAGGTCACAGGCTCAGAAGTGACGGGCGCAAATGCCGGCTTCTGGGTCTGGGCCTCAGGCTTAGCAAAGCCGGTGGCGCTCAAATCTGGCAGAGTGCCGTCAGATAACCGCAAGAACAAGTCGTCTAGTTTCTCGGCAGCCAGATTAACGTCTGCCTCAGTGCCCTTCGACATTGCCCAGGCGAGGTATCTAACCCAGACCAGTTCTGAATAAAGAACTGCGCGCTGGCGAATATTTGAATCAGATTTGCCAAGAGCTTCATATTGCAGAAGCGCCGAATAACTGTCGTCAATATTGGCTAGCTCAAAAACGAAAGAAAGGTCATATGCCGGGTCATCCACTCGAATCGCCGACCAATCAACGATGCCTGTCACTTGCGCGTTTTCTGTTAAAACGCAATCGCTAGTTAGATTGCCATGGATCACAGTTGGCTGATAGCGAAACAGGTTGGCATCTTCGAGAGCGTCGAACCAGCGTTGCAAAAGCGGCTGCTTGATTTTGCGAGACTCGACCACTCGATCTAGCTCTGCCAATCGAGCACGCACGTTTTCGGCTGGCGTGTATTCAGGCAAATTCGCATTGATAACGATTGATTTTGGCAGGGCGTGAATTTGGGCGAGGGCGCTAACCACAGAAGCCGTCAGTTCGTCTTTTGTGCGGTTTGAGCGAAGTTCAAACGGTTCGCCTGAAACATAAGAAAACAGCAATGCTTTCTGAGCAGCCTTAGCCGAGCTTTCGCCGACCAATGCAGGCACGCGAAATGACAGAGCGCCTTGGCCAGCGCTGCGAAGTGCTTTGAGGGCCTGAACCTCAGCGATCAGGTCGGCCGCAGCGTTGTTGGTGCTTGGCACCTTGACGACGACCTCGATGTTGTCAGCCTCAGACACCAAAAGAGCCGAGGTGATTCCAGTTTCTGGCCGAGTTAGATCAAAGATGCGGTTGAAACTAACACCGGGCATGGCATCGGCTGCCAGCGCCGCTAAAATCAAGGAAGGTTTGCCCATGCGTTTAGGTTAAACAACTTTTGCCAATTGCCGGCTCATCGCCACGCAAATCTCAACGAAATCAAAGGTTTATCGATGCCACTGCCACTCGAACTGCCACTGGGTCAAGCGGCACTTGACCGTGACGCAGATTCGCGCGCGCATGCCGATCTCTTTGATGAGCTCTGGGCGGTGCCAACCACGCGCATAGTTGTTTTGCACAACGGCAAAACTTTGGTCAGCGCGGGCGACAAGCCGGCATTGAAATTTTTCAACACCGACGAAGCGACCGCTGGCAGGTTCAGGGTCTATTTGGGCAAAACCCGCGCGCCAGGCTCATTAGCTGAAGCAAGTGATTTGACCCGGGGCAGCGATATGCCTGAAGCTAGCGCAATCGTTCTTTCTGTGCTGTCAGACAACGCTGCCGCAGCAATTGATGCGGGCGATGCTGAGTGGGCAGATTTGCGCAGTGTGGGTGCGAAGCTGCCGCAACGTGATGCAGCGATTGTGATGCAGGCGCTGGCACTAGCCAACTGGCACGAGAGTCATCAACACTGCCCAAACTGCGGCACGCCAACAATCGTCGAACAGGGTGGCTGGGTTCGACGCTGCTTCAAAGAAGACACTCAACTTTTTGCTAGAACCGACCCTGCGATTATCGTGAGCGTCATTGATGAGCAAGAGCGCATTTTGCTTGGCTCGCAGGCCAGCTGGGCTGAGAACCGTTGGTCTGTGTTGGCTGGCTATGTCGACTCTGGTGAATCTCTCGAGGCGGCTGTCATTCGCGAGATGAAAGAAGAGTCTGG
>CAINTU010000114.1 GCA_903853515.1 uncultured Micrococcales bacterium
CCTGCTGCAAGATGCCGTCTTTTAGAACTGCAACACGGTCACCCATGGTCATGGCTTCAACCTGGTCGTGAGTCACATAAACGGTAGTGACACCGAGGCGGCGCTGAAGCGACGCGATTTGAGTACGAGTCTGCACGCGCAACTTGGCATCCAAGTTTGAAAGCGGCTCGTCCATCAAGAACACCTGAGGCTTGCGAACAATCGCGCGACCCATGGCAACACGCTGACGCTGACCGCCCGAAAGAGCCTTTGGCTTGCGAGCTAGGTAAGGCTCAAGGTCAAGCAACTTAGCTGCCTCGAGCACGCGCTCGGCACGCTCTTCTTTGTGAACGCCGGCAATCTTTAGAGCAAAGCCCATGTTTTCGGCGACAGTCATGTGTGGGTAAAGCGCGTAGTTCTGAAAGACCATTGCGATGTCGCGGTCTTTTGGTGGCACGTCGGTAACTTCGCGGTCACCGATCAAGATGCTGCCCTCGTTAACCTCTTCAAGGCCGGCGAGCATGCGCAGGGTGGTTGACTTGCCGCAGCCCGATGGGCCAACAAGCACTAAAAACTCGCCGTCTTTGACGGTCAAGTTCATTTTGTCGACGGCCGGACGAGTACCACCTGGGTACAGTCGGGTGGCGTCTTTAAACGTTACTGATGCCATTTTTTGTTGCTCCTTCATCGGCGGTACGTGCCGAACGATCCTTAGTGAATAGACCCCAAACAGGCGCTTGGGTGCTTCTATTATGGCACCTTGGGCCTTGCGATTAGACTAGAAAACCTGCCCAGAGGCATCTAACCAAGGATGCCTTCGCGGGCTAAAGCTCATGCCAAAATCATGCAGATAAAGAGGTTCAAATGACTCAGCAGCCAAAGCCAACCCGCTCACAGCAGCGCGAAGAAGCTCGTGCAAAGGCAGCAGTATTGCGCGCCGAGCGTGCCAAAGGCGATCGCCGCAAGCGCACCACCAAGCGAGCACTAATTATTGTTGGCGCGTTGGCCGCAATCAGTTTGGTCACAGTTTTGGTTGTGAATGCAGCAGGGTCTGGCAGCAACGGCAACAATTCGAACGCGACCCCAGCCAATTTCAATTCAACCGGTGGCATCAAGATCGGCACCGGCCTCAAGGCTTTCACAAAAGATTTCACACCGACACCTTCGGTTTCAAAGCCAGTCAGCGTGGTCATTTATGAAGACCTGCAGTGCCCGGTTTGCCACCAGTTTGAGATTGCCAACTCGGCGCAGCTGCAGAGCTGGGTCTCGAAAGGCCAAGTGACGATTGAGTATCATCCACTCTCGTTCTTAGATGGCAACTCGCAAAACGCTTATTCATCACGAGCCGGCAATGCGTTGATGTGTGTTGGCAATTTTGCGCCTGACCAGACCTTTGCCTATAACAACATTCTTTATCAATACCAGCCAGCTGAGCAGACTGCTGGCCCAGACGACACCGCTCTGATCAACTTCATGGCAAATGCTGGCGTGCAGGTGACTCAGGCCATTCGTGACTGTGTCACCAAGAAAACTTATGGCAACTATCTGAGCAAGATGACTGCCTATGAGATGACTCATAAAGCAATCGATGGACTAACCACGCCTGACCACACTCCAACGATTTTGGTTAACGGCGCTGTTTATGCCTGGCCACAGTCAGACGCTGACTATTCAAACCCAGCGCCACGCTTTGCTCAGACCATCACTGCCGCGTTGGCCAAAAACTAATCTGGCAACCAATCTGTCGACCTGATAAAGATAATTAGCCGATGCGCCGTCGAGAATTTCTTGGAGGCGCATCGCTAATTGTTGCCAACGGTTTGGCTCAGCTTGCGATAGGCGACGCCCCAGCAGCGCAAGCCACTGCGACACAGGCCACTGCGGCACAAGCCACCGCGGCACACGCCACCGCAGCATTGACTCTGCCCAAAGTGCCTGCGAGGCAAATTTCGATGTTGCCAACTGTGCCAGCCGGTGGGCACCAACGCCTTGCTCTAACCCTCGACGATGGCACCAGCCCAGCCATGCTTTCAAGATATATGGCCTGGGCTGAACAAAACGGTCACGGCATCACGCTTTTTGTTTACGGAGCAATGTCGAGTTGGCTAACACTTCGCCCACAGATTCTTCGGCTAATCAAAAAAGGCACGGTTCAGTTGGCAAACCACACCATGCACCACTTGCCGTTGACCAAAATCTCAGACCAAGCGGTTCACGACGAGATCATGGGCTGCCACTATTTTTTGCTGAACCATTTCGGCGTCGACTCGAGGCCATATTTTCGCCCCCCATACGGCTATATCGACCAAAGAGTGACCAACATTGCCGCCAAGTTGGGTTACACAACACCCGTGATGTGGTCAGGCAGCATCGGCGACTATTCAAGCGTCAGCGCGGCCCAAATCGAAGCTCTCGCGCAGACATGGTTCACAAAGAACCGAATTGTGATCGGGCACGCGAATTCAACCAACGGGGTAGTAGCACTGCCGGTACTCGAGCAAATCCTTGCCCGCCGTGGGCTCAAATCGGTCACCCTAGACCAAGTCTTTAGCCGATAACCAAGCCGGTTGGCGTCAAAACTGCGGTAAAGTTTTGTGAGGGCAAGTTGGCCCCGAAAAAACTCATCCATAAGGTGGAATCAACTATGAAGCGCGTATTCGCTGGCGTAATCGCAACCGCAATCGTAATCACTCTTGCAGCATGCTCGGGCACTTCGACCGGTGCAAAAGAAATCAACTTGCACTTTAACAACTCGAAGCTAACCACCAGCAAGGTCAACAAGCGCGTTGACTTCAGTGCAGACTTGGCAATTGGCACAAGCACACTCAAAAAGTTTGACGTCGTAGTCGAAGAGTCAATCTCGGGCGGCGCATGGACCCAAATCAAAAAGATTGTTGCTCACAAGGGCGTATCGATGATTGGTTTTGCGACTTTGCCAACGACCGAAGGCGACTACAAGTTCCGCGCAACCCTGTCAGGCACCGGTTACGGCCCTTTCACTTCAGCTGAATTGCCACTTAGCGTCACCAAGTAATTTAGTTTTTCAAGGCGCTGGGATTCCTATCGGGTCCCGGCGCTTTGCATTTAAGCAAAGTCTCTCGCAAACGGCTAAACTAACTTTGGCTTAAATGCCAAGCCGACCTGGCGCAATTGGTAGCGCATCGCACTTGTAATGCGAGGGTTAGGGGTTCGAGTCCCCTGGTCGGCTCCAACACAGTTTGCTGACGCAAACTAAATTTCCTTTCCCTCAACTTTTTCGCGCAAGGTTCGCGCACCGCGTCTGTCGACGCGCTGGGCGCTCGCTGGTCGGCTCCAACACAGTTTGCTGACGCAAACTAAATACAAAATCAGGTTTGCAGACGCAAACTAAATTTAAAAAAATGCCTCCCAAAAAAATTGGGAGGCATTTTTGCTGTTTGAAGATCTAGGCGTGCAAGCCAGTGAACGCTGCATAGATCAAGAAAGCCGGCCAGACCGCAGCTTTCAAAAGACCGAGAACGCCAACCCAAAAATCAGATGCGTTCGAGATGTAATAGGTTGCAGCGCCGATGAATCCCAAGAAATAAAGTGGGCCATTCTTGCTGTTCACGTTGAAGCTAAAGTTGCCACCCTTTTTCTTGCCCTTTTTGCCAAGGCTCTTCTTGATGGACTTCTTTAGCGATTTCTTGAATTTTTCTTGATCGAAATTTGTCATGACAAAAATCCTAGCCCTGCGTGAAGGTTATAGACACAGAATTGATGCAATATCGGTCGCCCGTCGGGGTCTGCGGTGCATCTTCGAAAACGTGCCCAAGATGGCTGCCACAGGCTCTGCAAACCACTTCAACCCTCGACATGCCGTGTGAGTTGTCTTCGCGCAGCTCAACAGCATGGTCTTCTTTAGGCTCATAAAAACTTGGCCAACCGCAGTGCGAATCAAATTTGGCAACCGACTTAAAAAGTTCGGCCCCGCAACCGCGGCAGTTGAATGTGCCTTCGCGGTCTTCATTTAGCAGTTCACCCGTGCCGGCTCGCTCGGTGCCAGCTTCACGCAAAACATGATATTCAAATTCGCTGAGCTCTTCACGCCACTGTTCGTCGCTCTTTTGCACCTTGCGCTCAGTCATCCCAGCCCGCTTTCAGTCTTTGTAACTAATATAAAGAAGTTCGCTAACAAGTTATTCCCAATCGCAAGCAGAAAGCCTTCACAATGAGCTCAAAAAAAAGCCAGGATGAGCTCGACCTGCTTAGCCCCGACTATCAACACGTTGGTCGGCACCGTTCGCGCCGCAAAGGCAAAGCGCGCCTAGTCGAGTATTCGGTGCTGCTGGTAATCGGCCTTTTGCTTGGCACAGGCGGTTTCTTTGGCTTGCAATACATCAACAACGGCACGATTTTGGCGGTATCGACACCAAAAGTCACTTCGAGCGACGGCGTTGACCTAACTACTCCGATCGCCGTCTATGACGCATCGGGCACTCGCAAGTTCGCATCACCAGTGGGGCAGCTTTTGCTAGACGCTCAGTTCATCGTGCCGGTCTCTGCGACAGGGCACATCCCAGTTTCTTTCACATATATTCGAGTGACCGACGCCAAATACATTCCGCTGGCCCAAAAGCTCTTGCCGATAATCGGTGATTACAAGATCAAAGTGAACCCTAAATCAAAGTATTTGATCACGATTATTTTGGGTCGAAACTACAAATTGCCTAATTAGGCTCTAGATCTTTCTATAACTAATCTGTTACTCGCCCAAAAAAAGGTTAGGTTTTGCGCATATCTGGCGAATAGACTGAACTTGGTCGAAAAAAGGATTCACCCGATTTATCGGGAGCCCGATCTGGAAGCGTTAGTTTTCAGAGCGACTGGCGGTCGGGACTCCGAATCCGTTTCACAATAAAGCAACAGGAGAAGTAAATGGCTCAAGGAACCGTCAAGTGGTTCAACGCCGAAAAAGGTTTCGGCTTCATTACTCAGGATGGTGGAGCAGATGTATTCGTACACTTCTCGGCTATTCAGAGCGATGGTTACAAAGAACTCAAAGAGAACCAGCGTGTTGAGTTTGAAGTCAAGAACGGCGACAAAGGCCCACAGGCCGACGCAGTTCACGTCATCTAACTAATAAGCTTTCAACGCATTGGCCGCCCTTCGGGGCGGCCTTTGTGTTTAACCCGGGTCTAACATGGTTGATCTGGCAACTTGCAAACTAGCCCAGAGAGTGCTAAAAAAGAGTTAGCACTCGCATTCGCAGAGTGCTAATAAATCGATTCTTTACCCGTCCAGGAGGGCGTAATCCACCATGGCAAAAATCATCACGTTTGATGAAGAGGCCCGTCGCGGTCTAGAGCGCGGTCTGAACATTCTGGCCGACACAGTCAAAGTAACCCTCGGCCCACGCGGCCGCAACGTTGTGCTCGAGCGCAAATACGGCGCACCAACAATCACCAATGATGGTGTTTCGATCGCTAAAGAAATCGAGCTAGAAGACCCGTTCGAAAGAATTGGCGCCGAGCTCGTTAAAGAAGTTGCTAAAAAGACTGATGAGGTCGCTGGCGACGGCACCACTACAGCAACAGTTTTGGCGCAGGCACTTGTCAAAGAGGGCCTGCGAAACGTTGCAGCCGGCGCAGACCCAATCAGCCTTCGCCGTGGCATCGACAAAGCAGTTGCTGCCGTCATCGAGCAGCTGTTCGCACAGGCTAAGCCGGTCGAGACCAACGAGCAAATCGCAGCCACCGCTTCGATCTCTGCAGGTGACCCTGCAATCGGTGCAATCATCGCCGAGGCAATCGAGAAGGTTGGCAAAGAGGGCGTTGTAACCGTTGAAGAGTCAAACACCTTCGGCATCACTCTTGAGACCACCGACGGTATGCGCTTCGACAAGGGTTATATCTCGGGTCTATTCGTTACCGACCCAGAGCGTCAAGAGGCAGTTCTTGAAGATGCATACATCTTGATTGCCAACAGCAAGATTTCAAGTGTTCAAGAAATTGTGCCTGTTGTCGAAAAGGTCATGCAGTCTGGTCGCCCACTTTTGATCATCGCTGAAGACATCGAAGGCCAGGCTTTGGCTACTTTGGTTGTCAACAAGATGCGCGGAATGTTCAAGTCAGTTGCCGTCAAGGCTCCTGGCTTTGGCGATCGTCGCAAGGCAATGTTGCAAGACATCGCAATCTTGACCGGCGGCACCGTGGTTACCGAAGAGCTTGGTCTAAAGCTTGAGAACACCACCGTCGAGATGTTGGGTATGGCTCGCAAGGTCGTTATCACCAAGGATGAAACCACCATCGTTGATGGTGCTGGCGAGAAGGACCAGATCGCTGGTCGTGTCGAGCAGATCCGCCGCGAAATTGCAAACACAGACAGTGACTATGACCGCGAGAAGTTGCAAGAGCGACTAGCTAAGCTTTCGGGTGGCGTTGCAGTTATCAAGGCAGGTGCAGCAACCGAGGTTGAGCTCAAAGAGCGCAAGCACCGCATCGAAGACGCAGTTCGCAACGCTAAAGCAGCAGTTGAAGAAGGCATCGTCGCCGGTGGTGGCGTTGCTTTGATTCAGGCTGGCAAGGTTGCCTTCGAGTCGCTAAAGCTAGAAGGCGACGAGGCAACCGGTGCAAACATCGTTCGCGTCGGCATCTCAGCACCTTTGAAGCAGATTGCGATCAACGCTGGCCTTGAGCCAGGCGTTGTAGTCGAAAAGGTTGCAAACCTACCTTCAGGTCACGGCCTAAACGCCGCGACTGGTGAATACGTCGACATGCTAAAGGCCGGCATCAACGACCCAGTTAAGGTGACTCGCTCTGCTTTGCAGAACGCCGCATCGATCGCTGGTTTGTTCTTGACGACCGAAGCAGTTGTCGCAGACAAGCCTGTTCCTGCTGGCGCTGCAGCGCAGATGCCACAGGGCGGAATGGACTTCTAAACAACTCCCTTGTTTGAAGAACAAAAAATCAGCGCCGAGCCAGAAAT
Source organism: uncultured Micrococcales bacterium (assembly GCA_903853515.1). GTDB lineage: Bacteria > Actinomycetota > Actinomycetes > Actinomycetales > Microbacteriaceae > Rhodoluna. The sequence goes on from CAINTU010000114.1 coordinate 6,925, forward strand.
GGTTCGGCGCTGATTTTTTTTGCCTAGCTTTAGCAAATGCTTTAGGCCATGAAAAGGCGCTGATTTGCCATTTCGATTTCGCTGTATTGCTGAGCCGCCACTCGCAGCGCTTGGCCGAGTTCGCCAAGCTGAGTGTCGACCGTAGTCGCAGTCGTCTTCCAGCGGATTACAAGATCTTGAAAACTGTTTGCCGCTTGACCGCGCCAAACATCTTGCAATGCCAACAACTGGGAATGTAACGCATCTACCTCGCCCTGCAATTTTGCAATTGTTGCCTGAATCGTTGAATTCGCAGCCAGAACCTGTTCGCTGTCTACTTGAATTTGTGCCATCGTTTACCTCCTTCGACACAAAGTTTTGCATCGACGAAGATTGCCGTTGGCGACCTACGACAATCTGTTGATAACTATGCCGTCGGCAAGGTGAATCTAAACGTGGCCCCGCCGCCTGGGGTTTCATCGACAACAATGGTGCCGCCGTGGCGTTCAACAATGGCTTTGACGATGGCTAATCCTAGGCCGGTGCCGCCAGTGTTTTGATTGCGCGAAGAATCGGCGCGATAGAAACGCTCGAAAACTTTGCTGCGCAATTGCACTGGGATTCCTTCGCCGTGATCGCGCACCTCGACGGTCACAAGTTTTGGCGCGCTGCCTGCCGCGACCTCAATCGGCGACGTCTTATCGCTGAACCGGCAAGCGTTAGAAAGCAGGTTCACGAGAATCTGTTTCACCTGAGGCTCATCAAACATCGCGACGATCTTCGAACCTGGCGCCAGCTCGGCACCATCAAGATCGGTCAAAGAAATGTTGGCCTTATCGAAAGCCACGCTCGCGTTTCGAATTGTGTCTCGAATAAGCGGCGCGAGATCGCCCTTGGTTGGGTTGAACTCGGCGACGCCATCTAGCCTGGCGAGATTCAGCAAGTCTTCGACCAGGTTGGTCATTCGCACTGCCTCTGCCTCAATGTGCTTCATCGCATCGGCTACGTCGGCTTTGCTAGTCAGAGCGCCCTTGCGATAAAGCTCGGCATAGCCGCGCAAGGTAACCAAAGGTGTTCGTAGTTCATGGCTGGCATCGGCCACGAACCGGCGCATGCGATCGAGCGTGTCGTTGCGGGCAACAATCGACGTCTCGATTGAGCCGAGCATCTCGTTTAGCGATCGATTCAGACGAGACAACTCAGTGTTGCCTGGCGCATCAAGCAAGCGGCGATCATATTGACCACGGCGCACCGCATCAGCCGCTGCAGACACTTCGCGAAGTGGTCGAAGCGCCGACGATATTGTGAGCCACAAGCTTAACGTCGAGATAACTAGCAGCAACCCGGCAAAGACGATGCTGATGGCGCGATATTGGTCGAGAATCGCGTCACTCTGCGCCTGGGGCAGTGCCACCACGACTGAGCCGACACTGCCAACCAACGGCACTGCCACGAGTCGCCAGTGTCTTATAGCGTTTGGCCCCAGAGCGCTGCCCTTGGCGATGTCGGGCACATCGACGGGGGATCCGTGCAGCGACCCGACTGCAATCGAATTGAAGTTGGCCAAATTTGGCAAATTGGTCTGGTTGCCAGCGCCGGCGACAAAGCCGATTAGCACGACGCCATCGCTGTCGAGATAGGCAATGTAATAGCCGTTTGGCAAACCCGGCAGGGTTACCTGGTTGGTGGCAAGACGCTGTTCGATGGTTAGCGGGTCTTCTAGTGCCATCGACTTGGCAGTTTGCAACAACATGGTGTCGGTGTTCTGCTCGAGGTAGGTGCGCAAAACCTGCACCGTGCCGATTGACGTAATGGCCAACAGCAACGCAATAATCGCGACTGAGATACCGGTGAGGCGTGTGCGAAGCGAAATCCGAGACCAGCCCAAAGAAAGCTGCGAGAAATATTCGCGGCGCACAGGCATGTGGTTACTCTTCGTCGTTTTTGAAAGTGCGGAACATGTAGCCGACGCCGCGCTTTGTCTGAATCAATTCATTTTTGCTTAGCGGATCAATCTTCTTGCGAAGGTAAGAAACATAAGACTCTACGATTCCCATCTCACCGTTGAAATCATATTCCCACACGTGGTCAAGAATCTGCGCCTTGCTCATAACGCGGTTGGCGTTGTTCATCAAGAATCGAAGCAGCTTATATTCGGTAGGCGACAGGTCGATTGGTGTGCCGTTGACGAAAACCTCGTGGGCGTCTTGATCAATCGAGATCTCACCGACCTCTAGCATGCTGGCCTCAGCATCATCTTTTTGGCTGCGGCGCAATATTGCGTGAATTCGAGCGGTCAGCTCATCGATGCTGAATGGCTTTGTCATATAGTCATCGCCACCAACGGTCAGACCCATGACTTTGTTTTCTGGCTCATCTTTTGCACTCAAGAAAAGCACCGGCACATCAAGGTTCATGCTGCGCAACTTTTTGACCACAGTGAATCCGTCGTGATCTGGCAGCATCACGTCTAGCACGATGATGTCTGGTTTTGATTTTTCGGCAACCAGCACGGCGTCGGTGCCATTAGCTACTGCACCAACTTCGAACCCGGCGAATTTGAGTTGCTTAGTCAGCAGCTCGCGAACACTTTCGGTGTCTTCAACGATTAGAACTCTTTTGCCTGTTTTGCTCATGGCTCTACTCTGTCAGCGAGTTCTCAGCCTAACCTGCAAAATACCTGAAATTATGCTGTGAAAAATTCTGAATCATTTAGCTTGGGATGCGCTGCCCGCGCCGCAGTTAGGGCTACCACGAGCTCGAGAGTGTGCGGGCTAGTGCAAGCCAGAGTTAGAGCGCGTGCGAGTCTAGAATCTCGTAGCTATAGCCCTGCTCGGCTAAGAAGCGTTGGCGATTCTGGGCAAAGTCTTGGTCGACCGTGTCACGCGCAATCAGCGTATAAAAACTGGCAGTGCGGCCATCGGCTTTAGGTCGCAGCAATCGGCCTAGACGCTGCGCTTCTTCTTGGCG
>CAINTU010000115.1 GCA_903853515.1 uncultured Micrococcales bacterium
AACACCGTTTCCTTCTAGTCTGGCCTCTCTTTCACGGCAGATTGCGTATGGTGATGTTCAGAGCGAATATTGGCCCTCACCTTTTTATGCTGTAAACGATTTCGGTCTAAACACGTGTGCATTTTTGGCCGCTAATGGTGACCCACAACTCAACTACCACATTTTTCCCCAGTCTGTGAGCTTTGGTTGGTTCTTCAGCGCGACGAATGATTTGGCTCTTGAAGAGCAGGTGGCGACATCAATTGATTCTCTCGTAAGGTTGGCAACCATCCTTGAGGACGGTTTTAGAAACCATCGAAATGAACCCGCTGGATCTTCATGGAGCGAAGTGTTCCCTGGTGGGAAGGAGAGGCCAACTGGCGCTAAGAGTTCTTCTATTGCAAGGTGGATACCCATCACACAGGCCGGCGAACTCGCTGCCTATACCGGCGATCTTTACAACGACGCGTATCGCAGTGACAACTTTGCCGCCATGCGATGGGTGGCCGAATCAGGCGCGGGAATAGGTGTCTCAAACGCAATAAACTCACTTGTCTATAGCGACTTGCTGCCTCGAGCCCAATTCGAGGATGCAATTGATTACCTCCAAGCGGCCATTGACATCAACCATTACGACCAGAGCACAAATGCACTTTCGAATCTCGGCCAGGTCTACATGGCGAAGGGTGATTTTCGCGCAGCTGAGCAGGCTTTTCTGCAAGCATTGGACAGGCCAGACAAGTTTGCCGAGGGGGAGGCGTCAATATTCCTTGGCGATGTTTACAAAACCGCCGGGGACGAGAAGCAAGCCGAGGCATATTATCGGCGCGCGCTGGGCTGCGGGGACGAACGGTACGTTTCACAGGCGAACACGAGACTTGGGCTTTCGGGGCCATCTGAAGGGATTGGGCAACCTGGCCCAGTTGCCTCTTCTTTCGGAAAGTTCTGTACCGGCTGTGGAACAGCATTCTCAGATACCGCTCAAAAATTCTGTGGTAGCTGCGGTCAGCAAAGGTAGTCGCTGGGCTTAGTAAGCGGACAAGTCTCTCAGTCGGAGAGTGGCAGATAAAGTGGGCGCTCACAGTCACGCACAGCAGATTTGCATTCACTTCTCGTCAACTATTTGGCCACCTTGATGCAATAACTGATTTAGGGATCGACCTTTTGATGGAAAACTAGCCAAAGAGCTCAGCCAGCGTACTCTCATGCGCACCCGATAGGTCGGCAAGCGACCACGAGGCGATGTTCTGAATCTCGAGACGAGCGTCGGTGCCGGCACCATCGGTGACACCGATGCGCAGCACCGGAATTCCTCGGGCTTCGCACAGGCCAACAAACTTTACGTCGTCTTCGCGGCCAACCGAAACCAGCACGCGGCCGGTTGATTCGCTAAACAGGGCTGCGGTGGCATCGGTGTGGTTTTGCTCTTGGATTTCGTCGAGCCAAACGCGCGCACCAACACCAAAGCGAAGCACACCCTCAACCAAAGCTTGGGCCAAACCGCCCTCGCTCAAATCGTGAGCTGAGGCCAACAAGCCTTGCTCCGAGGCCGCGTTCAGGCCGGCGGCGAGCTTCATTTCAAACTCGAGGTCGACCACTGGTGGCTTGCCACCGAGGTGATCGTGGATTACTCCAGCCCAAACCGAGCCGTCCAACTCGTTGCGGGTTTCGCCAAGCAGGTAAAGGTTGTGGCCCTGGTCTTGCCAGCCTGA
>CAINTU010000116.1 GCA_903853515.1 uncultured Micrococcales bacterium
GCTACTGGCTTCTTAGCAGCAACAGCCTTCTTAGCAGCTGGCTTAGCAGCAACCTTCTTGGCTACTGGCTTCTTAGCAGCAGTCTTCTTTGCAGCAGTCGAAGCTGCCTTTTCTACCTTGGCAGCTGATTTAACTACTGCCTTCTTGGTTGCCTTAGTGGCCACTTTTACTCCCTTGTTGATTGTTTTCTCTGCCTTGTTGGCGAGCACTGCAGTTTTTTGTTCTAGACCCTTAGTTGCTTTGGCAGCTTCTTTGGCAAGATCACCGGCAGTCACAGCAAGTTCTTTGCTGATTTCGTCGACTCGCTTGTCAACTTCTTTTTTTGCTTCTTTAGCAGCCTTGCGGCCACCCTTAACCAGATCGTCTAGCAATCCCATTTATAACTCCCTTTGCATTTTTGTGGGTCTTTTTAAGATTAGTGCGAAAAATAAAGTATCAACAGCAGATTTTGTGGATTATTTTTATGCATGTCGCAACAATTTTTTATAAAAAATTACATCGACAAAAATTAATTTGCTCGACGACGTCTCAAAATTTCATCGAGTGTTTCTGACGACAAATTATTTTCTGCATCAGTTTTTATTTCTGCAAGTCGAATAACTTTTGCCCATTCGACTTTTTCGATTTCGCCCAGGCGCGCAGTCAGCGGATCTGGCAATCGTGGCAATGGCTCTTGCGTGAGGGCATCTTCTTTTAGCGATGCAGTCGTTGCAATGTTTTGCTCATCAATGCGAGCCCAACCGATGTTGCGTGTTGCTGAACCGTATGCACGCGAAGCTGCAACCCTTGAGCTGCCTTTGACTGCGCCAAGATTTCGAGCCCTAGCATTTGCCTTGGTGCGTTGCCTAAATTGCTTTCGATAGGTCTGCGGCGCCTGTCGACGCTTTTTTGCAATGCGCTCGCGCTTTACTCCCGATGGCATGAAATAGACAAGCACCGCCGCCGCTATGGCTAGCAGCATGAGACCGCCTGAAATCGAGAATGTTGGCACCTAATAAGGATATGAAAATCTAGGCAAAAACCTCGGATGCCGTATGTTGTGTTGCGCGGCGTTCAGAACAAAAAACTAGTGCCACGGATACTTCATTGCCGGCACTTTTTTCTGCATCCAGCGATTCAATAATCCACCACGGATTTCTTCAGCGGTGATTGCAAACAAATAGTGATCGCGCCAATCACCGTTGATATGTATGTAGCGCTCTTTGGTGCCCTCGAACCGTAATCCCAGCTTTTCGACAACTCGAAGACTTGCAGTGTTTTCTGGGCGAATGGCAATCTCGACTCTGTGTAACCCAAGTTGGTTTAACAGATAGTCGATGGTTAGAGCCACAGCGGTCGGAGTGATGCCTCGACCGGCAACCTCGGGGGCCACCCAATAACCAATGATTGCGCTAGAGACTGAACCATACAAAATATTTGCGACGTTTAGTTGACCGACCACTTGACCGCGATATTCAATCGCAAAAGGTATTCCCTGGTCTTGATCCATCTGGCGAAGCAATCCACGGATTTGCGCTTTGATATCGAAGCTCATCGGTGCATCTGGCAGTGTCGCCTCCCACGGGCGCAGCCATGGCCGATTGGTAAGAATAAGGTGTTCGAGTGTTCGCGCATCGCGCAGGCGCAAAACACGCAGACGCACATCGTTAAACTCGAGCGCAAAAGATAACCTCACGTGGCTAGATTAGTGGCATGGCGCATTCAGGCGAAAACCCAACCAAAGCGGCTCTTCGAAAAGAGCTGCTTCAAGCTCGCACTTCGCTAAGCACAGATCTGGCAAATGCTGCAATCGCAACCCGAGCCATCGAATTCGCGAAATCACATTCGGCTAAAACGGTTGCCACCTATTTATCTTTTGGTGCCGAACCTGCGACAAAACAAATAATTGCTGACCTTTTAGCTAGTGGCATACAAGTTTTGGTGCCAGCTGTTGCTGAGAATCACACGATGCGTTGGTATGTCTTTGATGGCACAAGCGTTGCAATCGGCGCACTGAACTTTGCGGAACCAGATGAAACAAAATTGCGCGAGATTGATTTATCGACTGCCCAGTTGCTTTTCATGCCTGCCTTGGCTGTAGACCTTCGTGGCGCACGGCTTGGTCGAGGCGGAGGCTATTTTGATAGGGCCCTGTCTGATTTGTCTGACGAAGGCGCAACGGCGACGCTTAAAGTTGCTTTGGTTTATGACGCCGAAGTTCTAGATGTTTTGCCCACCGATGATCGCGACAAAAGTGTCGATTTCGCCATCACCGAGTTGAGGCTAATCGAGTTTTAGAAGGTACGGCCTTTAGCTGTGATGCGGGGGTTTATTTGCTCGCATCTGATCATCGCGACTAGAACCAAAATTTGTCTCGCCCCAACCGATATCGCTGTCTTCATAGACTCGCTCGATGGCGACGGTTAAAGGCGGTGCGTTAGTTACGTCGACGCCCATCTTGGCCGCAATCTTTATTGCCACCTGCTGTGGGTCGGCAAAAACTTCGAAGCTATGCACACGTTGATAGTTAAAGCCAAGCGAACGCAACAGCGCCGGGCGCAGCTTGACTCGTTCGCCGAGACTTGCCGAGCTCAGCGCCCAGTCTGGTTCGATGACGACGGCCTTATTGCCATACTCGGCAATCAGGGCAAGTCGCTCGCCGAACCCTTCAACCACCCGAACAGAAAGCCGCTTTAGCCTGCGAGCCAAATCAGCCAGCATTTCGTCGGCGTCGAAAGACTCGCGCTCTTCTGCGCCAGAATATTGCGGTCGCAGCAACTGGGGCAGATAACTTGCAGCAGTGCCAGGCTGAATCTCTGGCAGGTCATATGCGCTAAAACATGACACGATCGTGAATTGCTTTCGAGCGCTTACCAAAAGGTTTGCAAGCATGCGCCTCGAATCAGGCGAGCTTAGTTGTGCAAAATCTAGCGGAACTTTGCCGGCAGGAGTTCGCCCTAATCCAAGGCTAAAAATGATTCGGTCAGCAACCTTGTGAGTTAGTTCTGAGAATGTCGAAATTTCAATATGTTCGCGCCCATGGCCTTCAAAGAAAGCCGCAAGTTCAGCATGCTCGGCGACCCCGGTTGAAAGCGCCGAGTTCAAGCGATCCACATGCGTTTTAGACCCACTAACAATCAAGAGCGAGTTTTGTGGCTGCTTGGTGGCGTGGTCAATGATGAGTTCGATAACGCGTTCAACTTCGCCATCAGGCGATTCAGCAGAACCCTGCAAATCAGAGCTTGCGTGACTAACCTCGCTGACGATTTCTAGATCGATGCTGGTCTTGCCAAAATATTCGGCAGCTGACGGTTCGATAATCATGCGACCCTGATAAAACTCACGATTGATAAGCGCCGCGAAAAGCTGGCCACTCGATCGATAGTTTTGACGCAGACTAAATGTGTCGACCACCTGGCGCAGTTCGGTGAATAGCGATTGCTGTGGCTCTACGGCCGAACTTATCGTGGGGTGCCACTGCACCGAGAAACCGCCGGCCACCGAAATTGCCTCATCGCCAAAGGCCACAACCTGGTTAGCGCGAATGAGCGCCGCAAGATTTTCGGCTGTGCTAGTGCCCGCGGCATCCATGACTATAACAACGTCGAATGCGCGCTCGTTGGCCAAAAGCGTAGGCACTTCATATGGTGACATCGCAATATGGCTTGCAAGTGCCGGCCACAGCGGCCCCGCGCTGCCTCGAACCTTTGCAATATGGTTTGTTCGATTCTTTAGGGTTTCGCGAACGATTTTGGTTTCATCGGGGTGAGTCACCATAGCTTCGCGCCAACGCTGAGCAAGCAGGTTGCCCACATAGCTTCGACCACGCTCTAGAACGGCTTGATCTTTTTGCACAAAGTCAGCTTCAAAACTATCGAGCTGTTCAGCGCTAAAACCAACCACGTTCGAGTCGCTGTTCAAGAGGTATTCGAGAGCGCTTTGCCACCAGCATTGATCAAACTCGGCAGCGAGGTGTTCTGGTTTCGCACCGATGCGCACAAGGGTTAGAACCAATTGCTCGAGTCCGGCCTCGCGAACCTTTTCGCGAACACGACGTTTTTCAATGGCATTGGCCAGCGGCCCGGTTTGAGTTGCCAAAGATTGCAGACGCTCGAATAGCTCTGCAACCGGCAGATCAACCAATGCGACCCGATGCGGATCACGCGCCAGTTGCCGATCAAGGGTGGTCAGGTCGCTCACCAGCGACTGAAAGGCAACCTGAGCTTCGCTGATGCCAACAGGCACCGCAGGCGCAATTGCCATCGTGCAGTAGGCAGCCCACAAATCACGCTGACGTTGAATCTCGACAAGCGCAACATGCAAATCAGCAACGCTCACGCCAGGCCGAAGATATTCTTTGGCCAGCTTTGTCAAGCTTCTGCGTGTGCTGCCTGACATGCCAATCTGATCTTTGCGATTGCCTGTTGCCAAAATCAGTTCAGTTAGTGGCCTATCAAAGACTTGCGCCTTGAATCGATCTAGCGTTTCGCGCACACCAATGAAGAGTTTTAGGTATTCGCCCCATTCTGAAACATTCTTGGCTGGGCGAAAGTGCATTTGACTAGAAAAGCCGTCAAGGTTGGCTTGCAGGTTGGGCAAAGCGTCGTTGGCAAGTTTGTTGGCCAAAGCAACATAGGCGTCTGCTCGTGCAGGGTCTTCTAGCTCGGCTCTAAACCATGCGCTGCTTGTTTCGCTCTCATCAAACTCGCTCAAATGGGCGGCTTCTTGCAACAGGGCGATTGCCTCGCTGCGATTACGCAAATCAAACAGTGCCGAGGTAGAAACTCGAGCGGTGTTTTTTGGTGGCAATGGCAAAGCACTCAGCTCGGCAAGTTTTCGCAATGCCTCGGCGACGCTCACGCCGAGCACCGAGTTCACTTTGTTGAGGCGATCGAAATACTCGTTCAACAAGCCGGCCGAATCATCCCTGTGTTTTCGAGCCATCAGCAAATCAGTTGGTGCAGCCTTGTCGTGTCGAGATAGAGCGGCAATCAGGTCGAGCCAAGTATCACTCGAGCGAACCAGCAATCCACCCAATCCAATTGACTGCAGCCGCTCAGCAACCTCGTTGAGAGATTGTCTTCGGCTTGAAACCACGAGCGCCCGTTTGCCCGCGGCCGAGAGCGCGGCCAACAGGTTCGCCACAGTTTGGGTATATCCCGCACCCGGCAGGGTCTCGACAGCCAGGCTTTCACCTGCGACGGCACGCGTGATCGCCTCTTTTTGAACCTCGTCAGCGTCAAGCACCAACACTGGTTCTATCTCAAGTTGATTTTTCGAGTTGGCTGCCAAGTCACCACCGAGCAGTTCGAGCGTCAGCGAACTTTGACGGTGCAAATCGTATTCAATCAAGGTCGGTGCAAGAGTCGCGTTGGTGATCACAACATCGCGTCGAAATTCAAGGGCACTGATTTTATTGGTAGCTTTGGCAACTTCTGCCATCAAAGCAATTGGCAAAAAATCATTGGTTTGGTCAAAGCTTTGCAACATCTTTGCCACGTTGAGGTTCACCGAATAGTGCTCGCGAAGAGCAATCACCAAGGCCGGGTTAACTATTGGCGAACCATTCAACTGGATTTCATAGTCGCCTTGCCGTTTCAATATCGAAGCAGGCCACAACACAATGGGAGTAACGAGGTCGATTTTGTCTGACGTGAAATCAACAACTCCAGCGATTAGGTGCAGAGTGTCAATGCCAAAGTTAGAGGCCAGCCGATTTGCCTGTGTTGCCACGCGCCTGGCACCGGTTAGAGCTGCCGAAAATTCAATGGGATCGCGAACCAGGTTCGAAAGTTTTGCGGAACGATTTGCAACAAAGAGCGAAACACCACTCGGATGCGCTTGGCTCAGATCGATCTGCCCGAATCCACCAGTTTCAAAGTGGGTTAGCGGGTTGCTGACGCCGATGGCGCGCACCTCTTCAAGCAGTTGTTGCATTCTGTCAGTCATTAGAGTTCAAGCCTAACTTTTAGGGTTTCTGTCGGTTGTTAGGCTGTGCCCTGCTTTTTTAGGCAACTATATTTGAACTGTTGCCTTCGTAGCTCAGTGGATAGAGCAGTGGTTTCCTAAACCATGTGCGGAAGTTCGATTCTTCTCGGGGGCACTTTGAATGCCGAGCGCGCGCCTTAGATTTTTGTTTATGGCTTCGACTTTGCAAACCAGGCAATAAAGTCGCGATCGCTTGGGCTTGTGAATAATTGCGGTGAGTGGTGATTATTCGGGTTAATCGATCGGCCCGGGCTATAGGGTCCATACAAAAACGCGTTAGAGAAGCCGATGTTCATATCAAGCGCCATGCCTTCGACCACGCCAGCGCGCACCAAAAGATCGGCTAGCGAGTGCGCGCTCAGTTCGTCACCCTGAACATAAACAACCGAGCCATCGCGACGAAGCCCCATGGCAGTGCGCCAAACCAGGTTCTTGCCTGAACCGGTGCCCTGCCAAACCCATCCCCACTTCGATTGAGTTTCGTCTGTAACCATGTTTTGGTTGTGATCAACAATCAGGTCGAGGTTCTGGCGCGCAACCAGATAACCAGGCACTGGCTTGTCGCGACCCCATTCGATGATTCGCAACTTGCCATCTGGGTAACTCAACAGTGTGGCTTTGCCCTTAACCAAACGGCGAATAACTTTGCCGTGCAACTCGTAGCCGCCTTGAGAATCGCTCAGCAAAAATCCGTCGGCCATGCCTGCCACATAAAAGGGTTTTAGCGCTGGGTCGACCTGGCCGGTGCCGTGATCATATGTGCCCTCTGGCACTTGCAATCCTGGGATTTGCTGCGCGGCAAGAAGCCCGGTGTTAAACCAGGCAAGCGTTGCATATAGAGAAGTGTGTTCTGCGTCTGGGCGAACCTGCGCTAGATAGACAGCGCTTAGGCCATTAACCATGATCTTGGTTGGCTGCCAAATGCCTTCGCCCGGCAGTGGGGTGGTCGGCGACTTCACCAGGGTTGGCAATCGCATCGGCTGGGCACCAGCGCCCCATGCCGCATTTATAGCCGCTGGATTCTTGAGCCGTGGCACCTGCACCTTTGGTGAATAGCCAAGTTTGAGCAAGGCCTGTTGGTTTGGCTTTCCGCCAACTTTGGGGGCATTTAGCACCTGGTAGTAATAGTCTTCGAGCGCAGCCAGCGGCACACCAAGACCAGACTCGCGAGCGACAACTGCCGTTGCCTCTAGCGGAGTTTCGAATTTGAAAGACACGAGATACGAGATGCGCATGCCGGTTGAGGCAAGCCAAATTAGCGACCACAGCGCCACAACTTTTACGACAATCGCAAAACCTGAGCGCGATGCCATCAGCGCTCGAGTGCGTCTGAAACGCTCGCGCTTCTGCGGCTGGGCTTTTTCTGGCTGGGCTTTTTTGGAAGCTGCGCCTTCGCTAATTTTTTTTACCATAGCGAAGTACTTGTAAGTGCATAGGCGCTGAGCGCTAACCAAATTAATGCCGCCATCGCCAACTGCCAGTCTCGAAAAATAGTGTCAGATGGATTCTGGCTGCGCTCACTCTTATCGCTCACGAACCAGTAACGCATGATTCCAAAAAGCACTACCGGAATAGTAACCGTCATCGCCGGCTTAGTGCTCAAGCAATAGAGGCTATAAAACACCACTGCGCTCGATGCAGAAACAGTGGCAAACATAGAGACGAGTTCAGGCGTATAACTTTGCAGCACCTGGCGCCCAGCACCAGCGCTCTGCTTGAGTTCAGCCTTGCGCTTCATAGCTGCCAAAAAAAGCGCAAGGCTAAATGTGGTAACCGCCATCCATGCCGACAACTCAACATTTATTGCCTGCGCTCCAGCTGTTACACGCAAAACAAAACCAGAGGCAATGCAAAAAATGTCGAGCACCGGTTGGTGCTTGAGCCAAAACGAATAGGCGACATTTACCAAAAGATAAACCGCGATTACTGCCAGCACCTTTGGCATTGATGCACCCAAAGCTGCCGACGCCAAAACCAACAGAACGGCAACCGCAATCGCTACTGGCTTTCGAACCTTGCCCGCAGCCAACATTCTTGTGTGCCGCTTAGTTTCGTGCAGCCGATCCGATTCGACATCGACTAGGTCATTCAAAACATAAATCGATGACGCGGCAAACGAGAAAGCAAAAAAGGCTACGACGGTGGCAATCACATCGGGCAGGTTCAAGAGCTTTGCCGAAAATAGCAGTGGTGCAAAAACAAAAAGGTTCTTAATCCACTGCCCAGGGCGCATCAGCTTGATGACTGAAACCAAGAGTCAACCGCTTTCTGGGCCTAATCGAACAACTGGCAAGCCTATGAAAAGCCTGCAAACTGGGTTCGCTTTGCCGCCAACCCCTATTTAGAGAGTTTAATGTAACTGATAGATAAGGTGGTGCTGCACATGGCCAAGATTCAGAGCCAAGGCAGCTGGGGTTTGCCGGCACACTCGCCTAAACGCACATTTTCGCTTAGCCAGGTGCAAAATCAAGTTGACTTAGTCAAAGGTGACTTTGCTCTGCCGGTCGGGCTTGGCCGCAGCTATGGCGACGTTGGATTAAACACCGGTCACACCGTGGTGAATTCGCGCGATGCAAATCACTTTTTGAGCTTTGATCGCGAAACCGGCATTCTCAAATGCCAGGCAGGCGTGACCCTCGCCGAAATTCAGCGCACCTTTATACCCCAAGGATTCGCGTTGATCGCGACCCCGGGCACAGCTCAAGTGAGCGTTGGTGGTGCCATCGCGAATGATGTTCACGGCAAGAATCACCATCGAGTGTCTTCTTTTGGTGCGCATCTAAAAGAGTTCACCCTGCTTCGAACCAGTGGTGAGGTGCTAGTGTGTTCGCCTTCGAATAACAGCGAGATGTTTGAGGCGACAATCGGTGGCCTTGGATTAACCGGCTTCATTCTTGACGCGACCTTTACCCTAAAAAAAGTTAACTCTGCACATTTGATTCAAGACACAATTCACTTCGATAACTTGGCCGAGTTTTTGCGAGTATCTAAAGACAGCGAAAGCAGTCACGAATACTCTGTGGCGTGGGTCGATACCTCAAAGCGCAAATTTGGGCGAGGCTTTTTGATGCGAGCCAACATGGCAGACGATGGTGATTTTGGCATGCCGCCTGCGAAAGCAATCGAACTGCCGATGTTGCCTTTTGGGGTAGTCAACAAATATTCGAATGCAATTTTGGCTGGCGCATACCGCTTGAGCAATTCAAGACACAACTCTGAAACCAAAGTTGATTACCAAAAGTATTTTTATCCGCTAGATGCAATCGCCTATTGGAATCATGCCTATGGGCCAAAGGGTTTTTATCAATATCAATTTGTGGTGCCGCATGAAAGCGCCGAGGCGGCCATCAACGAAATACTGAAGCAAGTAGCCCTCAGCGGCAATCAGTCGTTCTTGTCGGTGCTTAAAACTTTGGGTGGTCAAAAACCGGCTGGTTTGATGAGTTTTACTCGCCCAGGTGTAACCGTTGCTCTCGAATTTCAAAATCGTGGCATCGAGACACTTGAGCTTTTTAGTCGCCTCGACAAAATTCTTACCGAAGCAAACGGCGCCCTAAATCTCTCGAAAGACGCTCGCATGCCAAAAGCGCTGTTCGAGCAAAGTTATCCTAGGTTTCAAGAGCTTGAAGCTCTGCGCGACCCTGGCATTTCGTCAGGTTTGTCTAGAAGATTGATGGGTTTCTAATGAAGGTTGCCATTGTTGGCGCAAGTTCAACCATTGCCGAAGCTGCTGCTGCTCGTTGGGCGGCATTACATGCAGAACTAGTTTTGGTTGGCCGCAGCGCACCAAGTCTTGAGGTCGTAAAGAATCACCTGCAAATCAAAGCGCCTGGCAGCGTCATCGAAACAATCGCGGTCGACTTTGCCGATGCCAATAAC
>CAINTU010000117.1 GCA_903853515.1 uncultured Micrococcales bacterium
GTGCCCTTAATTGTGCCGGTCTTGAAGTCCATGACCGCGGCAGATTTCTCGTCAGAACTGACATCCACTCGGTCTATTTGACCACTCAAAGGGTATTCAATGCCATCTTTTCCGGTGACGGTGACACTGAACGAGTCGTCTTTGCCAAAGGGCAACTCGGCGGCGAAAACGCCGAGTTTTTGATCGGCGCGAAGCACACCAGGCTCGGCCTCAAAGAATTTTTTGACCGCCGATCGTAATAAGTCTGCGTGCAATTTGAAACTTTCGTGCCAAACATCGCGACCTGTGGCAACAAACTCTGTCATGTTTTTGTCGAAGTAGTTTTCGATGAAGTCTTCGGTTGCGTTGGCAGGCCAGCCCTTGCCATCTTTTGGCAAGAGGTCTTTCTCGGCTAGCTCGTTTACATAGAGTTCCATCTGGCCGTGAAAATACGTTCCGAAATCATTTTTCTCAAAGTCAGAGGGCTCATCTGCATTAACATTGTCGCGAAGTTTGAGCACCTGCTTGGCAAAGAAGCCGTAGCGGCAATCGATGAACTTATCGATGGTCGTTGACGATAGCGAACCCGCTTTCGCAATTGACCAAATAGGGTTCTCGGTGGTGGCTTCTTCGAGCTTGCCGAAGTATTCACTCGGCTGGGGGTTACGCCAAGCTTCAATGCTTTTTGCAGCGACTTCTTGTATTTCGGTCTGTGGTTTCGCCGCTATGAAGGCAGCAATGACTCGCGCATCACGCTCTGCTGCTGGTTGCAATAGCGCTGGTTCATTTGACGCAATCTTCGACGTTGCGTTGAATGACTCAATGAACGAGTTCACCAATTGAACGTTGTTTAGTTGCTCGCTAGAAATGAATCGGCTCGGCACATCCTCGAGTTCGGGGTTCGTGCCGCCGCGCGGTCGCAATACAGTTACCTTTGGCGAAGCAGCAGTAACAGCAGCATAGATAGACCCAAGCTTGTCAACTTCTTGATCAGCCGGTGATAACGCGAGTTCTGTCTCGCCCAAAAGTTGCAACAGATGTGTCGGCAAGAAAGCGCTCTCTGATTTAGCTTTTGGCAGTAGGCCCTCAGTGGCACCCAAAACATAGATGCGTTCGAATGTCAGCAACTTTATTTCACTCACATCTGACACGTGTATTCCCTTAGCCAACGAAGCATTGCGCACATTGCCTTCGCCAATTCGACGGCTAACTAGTTTGAGCAGATTCTCGGCAGCCACGGCATAGTTAACGTTGTTTTTCGTGTGACCAATGCGATCTAATAGTGGCAACTCGGTGAGCAAGAGCGCACGGATTTTGCCTAGCGTCGATTCTTCGGCATCGTCGAAGTCGTCACCAGGTTTATACCAATCGGTAGCAAGGTGAAGCGATTGCAGTGCATCGAAGACTGCCTCGCCAAGTGACTGCCAGTTGTTCGCGGCAGAGATCTTTGCCAGTTGGCTTTCTGCAGCTTCGATGAGCGCCTTTAGTTCGGCACGTGTAGCAATGCTGAAGTCAGCTTTGTGCTCATCGACTATATCGATGATTGGCAGCCATTTAGTTGCATCGCCATAGACACGGTTTTTTCGAACCCATTTGCGAAGCGCAGAATAATTGACCTCACGGCGACCCAGATAGATGTGGCCGTTTTGAATCCACTGCATCAGAAGCACGCGGCTTAGCCCTGATTCTGATGGGGTTTCTTTGGTAGCTGCCTTGCGAGCTGCAGCCATCTTGAGAATGATTTCGAGGCTTCGATAAATCGCGCTGCGCTGCTTGATGCTCTGGCGAACGCCGTGCCAGGTGATTTTGGCTGCGTTAAATTCGTCGACGATTTGAGCTCGGTAGGTTGTGGCATCGGGAACCACCACGGCGATTTGCGGAGCATCCGCTTTTGAAAGGTCTTGAACTATTGAGCGAATCGCTAGCGAAACTTCGGTCGATAGGTCTGGCGCGCTGATGAGCTCGATTGCTTGGCCACCAATGTGATTTTCGCCAGGCTGGATCACCGGTTGAAAATGGCTGACCTCAACAACCTCAGCTAGCGCCACCAAGATTTTCTCGAGGGCAGTTGGCAAAACAGCCGTGAAGCTAATAATTGTGCCAAGGCGGCTGGTGATTCGCGCCTGCGATTCGGCAATTTTTGCAGGCAATTCTGCCGCGATTTCGCTGATCTGGCTAACACCGAAATCTGCAGATACGACTGCACGGGCTTTGTGCACCACGCGCAAAACTAGGCGTTGTGTTTCGCTGAGGTCGTCGGTGTTACTCGATACTCGAATGATGTTCTCTGTGCTGACAAACTGAAGTTCACGATAAATCTTTGCGATTGCATTCGCTGTGGCAAGGGATTGCGCCTTGTTGTCTTCACCTTCGTCGGCCAGCAGGGCAAAAATGACTGCCTCAATCACTGATGGTGGTGGCTGCACCGAGTTAGACATTGCGCATAGGTCAGCGAGTTCTGAAACTAGGTCGGCCTGTGTCAAAACACGCAGGTTAGCGACCGCCTTGTGCCCTCGGGTGGCTAGACGCTCACCTAGTTGCCGGCGCAACAGTAATCCTTGCATCGGGGTATCAACAACGAACGAGACCGGCGCCATCACGTCGTTTGCTTTAGCCGCGATGATCTGGTCGAGCAGGGTTTCTTGCAGTTCGACAGTCGATGAATAGGTTTTGAGCCAGCTCAGATCAGTATTCACTAAATTGGCTCCTTGCCACAGTCATACATGTCGACGCGATGTGTGCATGATTTATCAAAAATGATGTAACTGCCCTTAGGCGCTTCGATTGCGGCTTTGGCATGCACCGCGCACATGAATTCGAACAACGAACATTTTGGGCAGATCAGTCGATGAGTGGCATCGCCGGAGCAGTCTTTGTAGTCGCACTCAACGCCAAAGTCGAGGTGTTCAATTAGCGAGATGTCTTCTTTGACATCGATGCCGCCCTTAGTTTCTGTCAAATTCATTGCCTTTCGTGTCAGCTAATCTTAGGTTTCTGGGGTGACAATCTAGTGAACTACCACTTGGATGTCTTTATCGAACCATTTTTGCTCGGCTTCGGTCAGCTCTAGCAATTCAAGCGCATGCTCGTATTTACCCTCTTTTACCATTTGACCGTTGGCTTTCATGCGGGCAATTCTCGACTTATTGCTATTGTCTGCAACGTCTGCGACCTTGACAACGCGAGCGACTGGGTGTGCCTTGATGTTGATGTAATAGGCGTCGCCGTCGCGCTCGGGTTTGTGCTTGTCTCTGGTTAGCAATTCGATAACTTCAATTGCTAGTTCGCTGATGCCATCTTCACGCAGTTCTTGCTCAGTTACACCGGCGTCTTCGATCACATCGTGCAACCAAGCTGCCTCGCGAGCGGCTTCAATTTGCTCGTCGTTCAGATTCGACAATTTCGCCAAGACAGATATTTTGTCAGCGACTCGGTACGGATGACCAATGTAAGCAGCACCGCCTTTATCAACCTGGCCATCGTGCGCAAGAATCGCGATTGGCTTTGCTTTCAATATTCCCATTTGTGCCCTTTCGACAACATAAGGCTATCGATAGCCTCTGACATCGCCCCGATTACAGCCCACGTCAGAGGTGCGCCGCTAAACTCACAGCCATGAAGAAATTCGCGCACCTGCTAGAAGTTTTCATCTTTGGCGCTCGTTGGTTGCTTGCTCCGCTATATATCGGACTCGTCGGTACCCTCGCCCTTTTGGTTTGGCGCTATGCCGTCGAGTTCTTCGACCTAGCTAGCCACAGCGCTAGTGCCAGCGCCCACGAATTCACCTTGGCGCTGCTCGGCCTTCTCGACCTGGTGCTGTTGGGCAACCTTGTGCTCATCGTGCTATTTGCGGGTTACGAAAACTTTGTCAGCAAGATTGAAGTCGCCGAGCATTCAGTCGATA
>CAINTU010000118.1 GCA_903853515.1 uncultured Micrococcales bacterium
CACGACCAAGAAGAAGCCATGGATATGGCCGACATCGTGGCGGTTATGAACAAAGGGCGCATCGAGCAGATGGGCGCACCCGAGGTTCTCTATGACAGACCTAAGACAGCGTTTGTGTCTAAGTTTTTGGGTCAGTCGAATCTTTTCATCGGTGACGTTACCTCGAGCAACGCAAGCTCGGTGTCGATTGAAGTCGGCGGCAACAAAATCACTGTCGACAAAAAGCGCGCTGAAAAGCACACCGGCAAGATTGCCATCGGTGTGCGACCAGAAAAAGCCGACTTTCACGAGACCAAGCCGAAGCTCGGCGCAGATCATGTAGTTATCGGCCCTGGTGAAATCATCGACATTCGATTCACCGGCGTTAGTAACCAGTATTTGATTGAGATTCCTGGCGTTGGTGAGGTCATTGTTTTTGCACAAAACATCGGCAAGTCACCCGAGATTGAGCTCGGCGCTAAAGTTTGGGTTTCGTTCAAGGTCGAGCACGCCTATGGTCTGGCTGATTTGCCAGACGGCACTGAAGAGAATTAGCCGTGGCCTTCGCAGCTTTTGGGGGCGCTAACCCAGCTAAAGATTCTGGCAACAAGCGCAAGGGCGGCCCAATTGTTTTAGCTCTCTTGCTACCCGGCCTGATTTATCTTGCGTTGTTCTTTATGACACCGCTAGTGAATCTTGTCGTCACCTCGCTCGAAAGTCCAGATCCAACCGGCGCCATCGGTGCATATTTCTATGATTTCAATATCGGCAACTATGCCACCGTGGTTACAAGCTACATGCCGCAAATCTTGCGTTCGTTTGGTTATGCATTCGCCGCAACATTGTTCGCGCTAGCCATCAGTTACCCGGTTGCTTATTACATCGGAGTCAAACTTCGCAGTCGACCACTTTTGCAACGCTTGATGCTCACGCTGGTTATCGCACCCTTTTTCATCTCGTTCTTGCTTCGCACAATCGCATGGAAGCAGCTTTTGAGTGACAACTCAGGGTTTGTGAGTCTTTTGCACTCAACCGGAATCCTTGGCCAAACGCAGTTCTTCATCGGATCTGATGCGGCAGTGATTTTTGGTTTGACCTACAACTTCATTCCTTTCATGACTTTGCCATTGTTCACAAATCTTGAGCGCCTCGATGTGCGTCTTTTAGAGGCGGCTTCTGACCTCTATGCGAGCCCTCGCAAAGTTTTCTCAAAGGTGACTTTGCCGCTTTCTATGCCCGGCATCATCTCGGGCACGTTGCTTACTTTCATTCCAATTGCGGGTGACTATGTCAACGCCAGCCGCGATTTCTTGGGCTCTTCAAAGACTTCGATGATCGGCACAATGGTTGAGGCCGATTATTTGCAAAACTGGAACTACCCTTCAGCATCGGCAATGTCGGTGCTTCTTATGGCAGTGATTTTGGTACTGGTGACCGCCTATGTTCGACGTTCTGGAACAGAGGATCTGCTTTGAAAAAGTTCGCTATCGGTCGTTTTGTTTTGCCGGCCTATTCGGCAATCGCATTGGTTTTTCTGCTGATTCCGATTGTCTATACGATTGTTTTTTCGTTCAACGATTCAACCAGATCGAATACGGTTTGGGAGGGCTTCACTTTTAGACATTGGTTGAATGTTTGTTCTCGCCAGGATGTCTGTGACGCGGTCAGCAACTCAATCCTGATTGGTGTTATCTCGACCATCTTCGCGACCATTCTTGGCACCGCGTTGGCGATCGCACTTGTTCGCTATAGCTTCAAGGCGCGCTCGCTAGTTAGCCTCTCGCTATTCTTGCCAATGGCTACGCCCGAGGTTGTGCTCGGTGCTGGCTTGGCCGGCTTGTTTTTCAACGCTGGTGTAGGTGCCGGCCTGGTGACAATCATCATTGCGCACGTAATGTTTTGCTTGAGCTTTGTTGTGGTCACAGTGAAGGCACGTGTGCAAACACTTGACCCGACGCTCGAAGAGGCTGGGGCCGACCTTTATGCAAACCCAACTCACGTTTTCACAAAGATCACTTTGCCGCTTTTGATGCCAGGAATCATCTCGGCTGCATTGCTATCTTTTGCGTTGAGCTTCGACGACTTCATCATCACTTATTTCAATTCGGGTTCGGTAACTACTTTTCCGAAATATATCTATGTCGCAGCGTCACGCGGTGTGCCGGCAGAAGCCAACGTAATCGCTTCGGCTGTCTTCTTGCTCGCAATCGTGATCGTGCTCGCTACCCAAATTCGCGGTGCCCTAAAGCGCGCAAAATTGGCTAAGGGCTAAATAGCTTCTTTTTGTAATTGCGCTACTAGACCGATTTGCGCCACTAAAACCGTTAGAGCGCAACAGAACTTTTAGAGCTTTGCCAAACCCTCTGCAAGCACATCGAGTGCATCATGCAAAAGCTCATCGCTGATCGCCAGCGATGGCAAGAAGCGAATCACGTTGCCGTAGGTGCCTGCGTTCAGCACGAGCACACCGTTTTGGTGGCAGTGCTTGACTAGAGCGTCAACAGCTGCTGAGTTGGGGTTCAGGGTGCCTGGCTCGACGAATTCGAGAGCCAGCATTGCGCCGCGGCCGCGAACCTCACCGATAATCGCAAACTTGGCCTTCAAATCTAGAAGGCGCGGCTTCATTACAGATTCGATATGAAGAGCCTTTTCGAGCACGCCACCAGCTTCGATCTGTTTCAAAACCGAAACCGCAGCGGCGGCAGCAACCGGGTTACCACCAAAGGTTCCGCCGATACCACCTGCGTGTGACGAATCCATGATTTCTGCACGACCAGTGACAGCCGAAATCGGCATTCCGCCGGCGATGCCCTTGGCGATAGTCATCAAATCAGGCTCGAAACCTTCTTCGTATTCGCTGGCGAACCACTTGCCGGTTCGGGCGATGCCAGCTTGAACCTCGTCGGCCACGAGCACGATGCCGTTGGCGTGGGTCCAGGTTGACAGGGCCTTCAAGAAACCAGGCGCTGGAACCATGAAACCGCCTTCACCCTGAATCGGCTCGATCACTAGGGCAGCGAGGTTGTGCGCACCGATGCGCTTTTCAAGATAGGTGATTGCTCTGACGGCGGCCTCTTCGCCAGTCATGCCTTCAGGGTCTCTAAACGGATAAGACATCGGCAGGTGAGTCACGCTGCCAGCAAATGGGCCGAAGCCATCGGCATAGGGCATGTTTTTGAAGTTCATGGCCATGGTCAGGTTGGTGCGACCATGGTAGGCGTGGTCAAATACTGCAATCTCGCTGCGTTTGGTGAATTTGCGTGCCAATTTGACCGCGTTTTCGACAGCCTCTGCACCTGAGTTGAACAGGGCCGAGCGCTTTACAAAGTTGCCGGGCATGTGGCGGTTCAGAATCTCACAGACATCGACATAGCTTTGGTATGGAGTGACGGTGAAAAGAGTGTGAGTCAGCTCGGCAACCTGACGGCTTACAGCCTCGACTACACCTGAGTTAGTGTGGCCAATAGTTGTCACACCGATGCCAGAACCCATGTCGATGAACTGGTTGCCATCAACGTCAACCAAGATCGCTCCGTTTGCTTTTTCGATGTAAACAGGCAGCGCGGCACCAACACCATGACCGACTTGTTCGAGTCGGTTTTTGTGTAGTTCGTTTGATTTTGGCCCAGGAATGCTGGTTGTGATTTTGCGCGCTTGCTCAATAGAAAAGTCAGCCATATCTAAATCCTACGCCTCAACACCGACACATAACCAGAAGCCTTTGATGGCAAGATGTGATGGCAAGATGGTCTCATGCGTCGCGTGATTATTCTTGGCTCTACTGGCTCGATTGGCACCCAAGCCCTTGACATCATTGCCGCCAACCCTGATGAATTTCAAGTGGTTGGCTTGGCCGCCGGACGCAACGTTCAACTGCTCGAACAACAAGCCAAGCGTTTCGGCGTTGCAAGCCAAAAAGCGGTTCAAGGATCCGTTGCAGCCACAAACCTCGTCGAAGAAACAGACGCCGATGTTGTGGTTAATGGAATCACCGGCTCAATCGGTCTCGCACCGACCCTTGCAACTCTAGCTAGCGGCAAACGCTTGGCTTTGGCAAACAAAGAATCGCTAATTGTCGGCGGCAAACTGGTTACCGATGTCGCTGCGCCTGGTCAAATAGTTCCTGTCGATAGCGAGCATTCAGCGATTGCGCAGAGTCTCCTTGCTGGGCAAAAGAGCGAGGTCAGAAAGCTGATTCTGACTGCATCTGGCGGCCCATTTCGGGGCTTTAGCAAAGCCCAACTCGAAAGCGTCACTCCGACACAAGCCTTGAAGCACCCGACTTGGGCAATGGGCAGGGTGGTCACCACAAACTCGGCCACACTTGTGAATAAAGGTTTAGAGCTAATCGAGGCCCACCTGCTTTTCGATATTCCTTTTGAGCGAATCGAAGTCACCGTGCACCCGCAATCTGTTGTGCACTCGATGGTCGAATTCATCGATGGCTCGACCATTTTGCAGGCCTCACCGCCAAACATGATGTTGCCAATCGCGCTCGGCATGACTTGGCCAACCCGACTGGCCAACATTGCTCCTGCAATTGATTTCACCCAGTCGCACTCATGGATATTCGAGCCGCTCGATGAAGAGGTTTTTGCGGCAGTGCGACTCGCTCGTCAGGTGGGGCAGGCGGGATTTACGTATCCGTGTGTTTTTAACGCTGCCAATGAACAGGCGGTCGATGCTTTTCACGATGGCAAAATCGGTTTCAACCAAATTGTCGAACTCATCGAAACGGTGATAAACGAGCATGAGGTCGAAGATGAACTCAGCCTCGATTCGGTTTTGGCTGCAGAGAAATGGGCGCGCCTGCGAGCAGATCAACTTATTGTCAAAGGCGATTGAGTTCACGCAACATCGCAAACCACTATGTTGCGAACTTCAGGGGTGCAAACCTGATGGCTCAAGCCATTCACGGCGAACTGTCAGATGAATTGGTTAGGTTTATCTGGTGATTGATATTCTTTGGGCCGTTGGCGGCCTGCTGTTCTTTATTGTTGGGCTGGCGTTTTCAATCGGCCTGCATGAGCTTGGGCACATGTTGCCGGCTAAAAGGTTTGGCGTAAAAGTTTCGCAATACATGATCGGTTTTGGCAAAACAATTTGGTCGCGCAAGGTTGGCGACACCGAATACGGTCTCAAGTGGATTCCACTGGGTGGTTACATTCGAATGATCGGAATGCTGCCCCCTAAAAATGCAGGGTCAAAGCCAGCTACATTTATGCCGGCCGCTGTCGAGGCCGCCCGTGAGCAATCACTTAGCGAAATTGGCGAGGGTGAAGAGCGCCGCACTTTTTATTCGATAAAGAGTTGGCAAAAACTCATCGTGATGATGGGTGGCCCGTTTATGAACCTTATTCTTGGCACAGTTATTTTGGTTGCCGTGGGCAGCGGCATCGGCCAGTATCAACCGAATACAACTGTTGCTTTTGTGGCAACCTGTTCGCCAACCGCCCGCGATGTTGACTGCGCGAAAAAGTTGGTGCCGGCACCTGCTGAGCTCGCCGGATTGATGGTGGGCGATCGAATAACGGCCTTTGATGGCAAGCCGGTTCATTGGTGGTCTGACGTCGAGCCACTGTTGACCAACAACGCCACCGCGCCGATTGAATTGACTGTTCTGCGCAACGGGGTGAGTCAACAGATATCGCTTCAACCTTCGATGGCGTATTTGCCGGTTCTAGATGCAAACGGCAACGCTGTCACTGGCGCAAATGGCAAGGCCGAATATGCTCTTAGACCTTTTATCGGCATTGGCAGGGGCTATGCGCACCAACCAATCTCGGTCAGTGCTTCGCTCAATGTTGTTGGCCAAGAAATAGTGAGCACAGCCAAATTGGTTTTCACATTGCCACAGCAAGCAATCTCTGCCGTTGCACAGTTGAACCCCAATTCAAAGCGCGACCCGAATGGTGCAATCTCGATTGTTGGCATTGGTCAAATTGCAAGTCAAACTGCATCGGCCCAAGGGGCAAGCCTTGAAGACAAGTTCGCTTCGCAACTCACGATGTTAGGGGGGTTGAATCTAGCGCTTTTCGTCTTCAACATGTTGCCGCTCTTGCCCCTAGACGGTGGCCACGTCGCTGGGGTTATCTATGGCTATTGCAAGCGTGGTTTCTATCGTTTGCGTGGCAAGAGGTTTGAGGGGCAGGTCGACATGGCAAGAATGATTCCGATTGCGAATCTGGCTGCCGCAATGCTCGTTTTGGTCTCAATCGTCTTTGTGCTTCGCGACTTCATCAACCCAATACATTTTTAGTCGGCGTTTAGACTAGAACAAGAGGGGCTGGCCAATTTGGCTAGCAGAAAGCGAACATCAGTTAAATGGCAGCTATCAATCTAGGTATGCCTAGCACCCCAAATGTGCTTGCACCGAGACGCAAATCACGCCAAATCATGGTGGGCAATGTTGCTGTGGGCGGCGGGGCACCGGTGTCGGTCCAGTCGATGACCACGACCCCGACTACAGACATCAACGCAACTCTGCAGCAGATCGCTGAGTTGACGGCTTCTGGTTGTGACATCGTTCGCGTTGCCTGCCCAAGCCAAGACGATGCCGACGTGCTTCGAATCATTGCAAAAAAATCTCAGATTCCGGTAATCGCAGACATTCACTTTCAACCAAAATACGTTTTTCAGGCGATAGACGCTGGCTGCGGAGCAGTTCGCGTGAACCCAGGTAACATCATAGGCAGTTGCTGAAGTTCCAGCTTCTATTTGTGCACCCCAAATATACATATTACTATTGCCATTACCTTGATAGTATTGTGCACCATTGTTAAATA
>CAINTU010000119.1 GCA_903853515.1 uncultured Micrococcales bacterium
ATGGCGGTCGCTCAAAAGGCAGCAAGTTTTAGCTTGGCGAAGGCCGATGAACTTCGACGTGCCATGGGTAAGAAAAAGAAAGAAGAACTTGACGCTCAAAAGGCAAGTTTCGACCTTGGGCTAAAAGATAACGGTTTCAAACCCGAGGTGGCAGATCAACTCTGGAACGTGCTCTTGCCGTTCGCCGACTACGCGTTCAACAAGGCACACAGTGCCGCCTATGGCGTGCTTTCTTATTGGACCGCATACATGAAAGCGAATTTTCCGCAGGAATATATGGCTGCGCTGCTCACATCGGTTAGATCTTCTAGAGACAAACTTTCGACCTATTTGAGCGAAACCAAACGCGCCGGCATCAAAGTTCTATCACCCGATGTCAACGAATCACAAGCAAACTTCACGGCTGTCAAAGAAAACATTCGTTTTGGCCTTGAAGCGATTCGAAACGTGGGTCAAAACGTGATCGCCGAAATCGTGAAGACTCGCGAGAGCCAAGGCGTCTTCACTTCGTTCACCGACTTTTTGCAAAAAGTTCCAGCAAACGTCTGCACTAAGCGTGTCGTCGAATCGCTCATCAAAGCCGGTGCCTTTGACGCATTCGGCCAATCTCGCCGTTCGCTTTTTGAAATTCATGAGGCGGCTATTGAATACGAGCTCAAAAACAAGAAGTCAAAATCTTCTGGTGAGCACGACCTATTTGGTGACTTCGAAGATGAGGCGAGCGGGCTCGCTATCCCGCAGCTCGATGAATGGCCACAGAAAAAACTTCTGCAGTTAGAACGCGAGATGCTGGGCCTTTATGTCTCAGGGCATCCGCTAGCCGGTTTCGAATCCAAGATTCGTTCCAGCGCAAGTGAGAGCATTTCGAATTTCTTATCGCGCAAAGAATATGTCGAGAACGAGTCGGTTGCACTTGCAGGCCTAATCACAGCGGTCGAAATTCGCACTGCACGCGCGTCTGGCAAAAACTATGCCAACTTCACACTCGAAGATCTTGACGGCGAAATTTCTTTGATGGCATTCTCTTCGGTGCTCGATGATTACCGCGAATTCTTGACCGTCGATTCGATTGTGCGCGTAACCGGCAGAGTGAGGGCCAGGGATGACGGTTTCACAATCAATGTGAATCGTCTTGATCTGCTTGAGCGCGACGAAAACTTTTTTAGAGGGCCACTTCACCTCACAATCGACTATGTGAGCGCAACTAGACCGATGATGCAAACACTAGCCACTTTGCTCGCCAAGTATCCTGGCAATTCTGAAGTTCGAATAAGTTTGGTTAGCGAGTCAGGCGAGCAAACCTATGATTTGCCGCACAAGGTGGTGATTTCTGAATCACTCATTGCAGAAATCAAGCAACACTTTGGTGTCGCTGTGCTTGATAAGTTCAAGCCAGCCTCGGGCGATCCAGAAGCGGCTGGCACTGGCTCAAATGGCACTGGCTCTGACGAGTTAGTCGGTGAGTCGCCTGCCGGGGATCAGGTAGCCGCGCCTGTTGTAGAGCAGAGCGGGCAGCTCTTCGCCTAATTGCCCGCCAAGAACGTCGCAAATCACTACTGCATTAGCTTCGACTTCGATTATTTCTCGAATGCTCAGAAATAAGACTGCCGTAGCGGCCGCAAAAACCGGCAAGTTGTATTTCTCGTCAAGCGTCCAGTCGTCGTCGATAAACCTTTTGGTGTGATCTTGTGACATTTTTTGGGCAAGTGCGAGTCCATTTTCGCCGAGGGTGTGCATTGCAACTAACCTAGCCATCGATAGCGCCGGCCAGGTCGATGAACCTCTTGCGACGTTGAAGCTAACCAATGGCGGAGTTGCGCCAAGAGAAGTCACCGAGGTCGCGGTGAAACCTACTGGGTTGCCTTGCTGGTCGCCAAGAGTGATGACGGCTACACCAGAGGCATGACGCCTAAACACTTGTTTGAGCGCATCTTGTGCATCAATAATTTTTTCGAACATCATTCGCCTCGCATGGGGTTGAGTTTCAAGGCTATTCGATGGTTCGTTTATGAGCCTAGAATTACAGCAAGTTTGGTTGTGCAATCGCTAGACCAAAAAATTTTTGCATCGACGATAAGGCCCCAAGGTGAACTCTGAATCAAACCTGGTTCGTTCGCTAGATTTGCGCGGGCAAATAATTTCTCAGGCAGTTGTTGATGCGCTTTTGCCTAGGGCCGAATTTGACATCGATGATGCGCTCGAAGCCATAAAGCCTCTGTTGGCCGATGTTAAAGCCCACGGATTGCTTGCACTGCAAGCCGCCGCTCAAAAATTTGACCAAGTCGATCCGAATCCAATTCAGGTCAGCGCGCAAGAACTGACTACTGCGCTTGACGAGCTTTCGCCCAAATTGCGTGCGGCTCTTGAGGTTGCGATTGAACGAGTCAGGGCAGTAGCTCTCGCGAACCTGCCATTAGAGACCAGCACAAATGTTGCCAAAAATGCTTTAATTCGTCAACGCTGGCAACCAATCGATGCGGTTGGGCTCTATGTGCCGGGCGGCAAAGCGGTTTACCCGTCGAGTGTTGTCATGAACGTGGTTCCCGCTCAAGTTGCTGGGGTCAAGCAGATCGTTTTGTGCAGCCCACCGCAAAAGGCTTTTGGCGGTAGGCCACATCCCGTCGTATTAGCTGCGGCGGCGCTACTGGGCATTGAGCGAGTGTTCAACATCGGTGGCCCAGCTGCAATCGCCGCCATGGCATTCGGAATTGCAGAGTTGGGGCTTGAACCGGTCAGCCTGATTACAGGCCCAGGCAACGCCTATGTGGCTGCAGCAAAGCGTGTTGTGCGTTCGCGGGTGGGTATCGATTCAGAAGCCGGTCCGACCGAAATCATGATCCTTGCCGACAAGCAAGCTAACGCAAGGTTTATAGCCGCTGACCTGATTAGCCAGGCAGAGCACGACGAACATGCCGCTGCTGTCTTGGTGACACCAAGCGCGACCCTTATGGCTCAGGTTCAAACCGAATTGACCGCCCAAGTCGCCGGCTCGGCCAATGAAACGCGAATTAGGGCAGCCCTCAGTGCAAGGCAAAGTGCAATTGTGCTAGTTGACGATGTTGACGCAGCCATAACCGTGGCCAATTGCTATGCCACCGAGCATCTAGAGCTGCAACTAGCCGACAACGAGGCGGCTCTAGAGCAGATCAGCAACGCCGGGGCAATATTTATTGGCGATCACTCGCCCGTATCGCTGGGGGATTACCTGGCCGGGTCAAATCACGTTTTGCCCACCTCTGGCCACGCTAAATTCAGCTCAGCCCTAGGCGTGCACACGTTTTTGCGTCCGCAACAGGTGATTTCTTATGACCGGGATGCCTTGTCAGAGGTGGCAACTAGTTTGATTGCGTTGGCCAACGCTGAGGCACTCGATGCCCACGGCGAAGCCGTCGCCAAGCGATTTGAATAGGGCGCATCTTCGCATCCCAGGCGCATCTTTTGGCGACACGCCGACATTTCGCGAAATTTGCATCACACGCGCTCAAACCACAAGATATAGAGACCAACACACAAATAAAGTCCATATCTTGTGTATTTACGCAGAATTTGGCTTGAATTCGCCAATCCATCACTTAATGAAAGGGTTTCGACATGCATTGTCCGTTTTGCCGCTACCCAGACTCACGGGTGATGGATTCGCGTACGAGCGAAGATGGCTCATCAATTCGTCGTCGCCGCCAATGCCCAGAATGTCAAGCAAGGTTCAGCACAACTGAAACCTCAAGCTTGGTTGTGCAAAAGCGCAGCGGTGTCATTGAGCCATTCAGCAGAGACAAGATCGTTAACGGTGTGCGAAAAGCATGCCAGGGCCGACCTGTGTCAGATTCAGATTTGGCTGTGCTTGCCCAAAAGGTTGAAGAAAGCGTGCGCGCATCTGGCGCTGCTCAAATCGAGGCGCATTCGGTTGGTCTAGCAATTCTCGAACCGCTTCGTCAACTCGACGAAGTCGCGTTTATGCGATTTGCCAGTGTTTATCAATCGTGGAACACACTAGAAGATTTCGAAGCGGCCATTCAGGTTTTGAAGGTCGATCGAGAAAACCAAGCTTCGCAGTTGGCGCAATAAACGTCTTCAGCGAGATCCAAAGTTAAGAAAAGCAAAAAGAGAGGCAACAAAGTGACCGACACCTACGGCTACACCGCAGAATCTGGTGCAGGCAACCTTCGTGGCAAGGGGCTCAAAATCGAGCGCATCTATACCATCGAGGGCGTACACCCATATGACCAGGTTAACTGGGAGTACCGGGATGTAGTGCAGACCAACTGGAAAACTGGCGAGACCATCTTCGAACAGCGTGGCGCAGAATTCCCTGAATTCTGGAGCATCAACGCTTCGACAATCGTCACCACCAAGTATTTTCGCGGCGCGCTGGGCACACCAGCCCGCGAATTTAGCTTGCGTCAGCTGATTGACCGGGTTGTTCGCACTTATACCCAGGCCGGTCGTGACCACGGTTACTTCGCCTCAGAAGAAGACGCAACAATCTTCGACCACGAGCTAACTTTCATGTTGCTCAACCAGATTTTTGCGTTCAACTCGCCAGTATGGTTCAACGTGGGCACCTCGAGCCCACAGCAGGTTTCGGCCTGTTTCATCTTGTCGGTAGACGACTCGATGGAATCAATCTTGAACTGGTACCGCGAAGAGGGAATGATCTTCAAGGGCGGCTCAGGCGCAGGTCTAAACCTTTCGCGCATCCGCTCGTCAAAAGAACTTCTGAAGTCTTCTGGTGGTTCGGCCTCAGGCCCAGTTTCGTTCATGCGTGGCGCTGACGCGTCAGCAGGAACCATCAAGTCAGGTGGCGCAACTCGTCGCGCAGCCAAGATGGTTGTTCTTGATGTTGATCACCCAGACATCGAAGAGTTCGTCGAGACCAAGATGCGCGAAGAAGACAAAATTCGTGTCTTGCGTGACGCCGGTTACGACATGGAACTCGGTGGCAAAGACATCAACTCGGTTCAGTACCAGAATGCAAACAACTCAGTTCGTGTGAACGATGAGTTCATGCGCGCAGTTGAGCAGGGCACCAAGTTTGGTCTTCGCGCTCGCAGCACCGGCGAAGTCATCGAAGAAGTAGATGCACGTGAACTGTGGGACAAAATCGCCCTTGCCGCTTGGGCATGTGCTGACCCTGGCATTCAATACGATGACACGATCAATGACTGGCACACAACGCCTGAATCAGGTCGCATCACCGCATCGAACCCATGTTCTGAATACATGCACCTCGACAACTCGTCTTGCAACTTGGCGAGCTTGAACCTGCTCAAGTTCTTGAACCCAGACGGCTCGTTCGACTCAGATAAGTTCATCAAGGCTTCTGAGCTGATTATTACAGCCATGGATATCTCAATCAGCTTCGCAGACTTCCCAACCGAAGCTATTGGTGAGACCACTCGTGCGTATCGTCAGCTAGGTATCGGGTACGCCAACCTTGGTGCTTTGCTTATGGCAATTGGTTTGCCTTATGACAGCACCGAGGGCCAGGGTCTTGCAGCTGCAATCACCTCGTTGATGAGCGCAGCTACTTACCGCCGATCGGCAGAACTTGCCGGCGTGGTTGGCGCATACGATGGCTACGGCAAGAACAAAGATGGCCACGACCGCATCATGCGCAAGCACGAAGCAGCCAACGCCAACGTTCGCCCAGTCACCGAAACCGATCGCGCTGTTCACGAAGCAGCAACTCGCCAGTGGGCATTGAACACCGAAATCGGTTCGCAAAACGGCTGGCGCAACTCGCAGATCTCGTTGCTTGCCCCAACCGGAACCATCGGTTTCATGATGGACTGTGACACCACAGGTATCGAGCCAGACTTCTCGTTGGTCAAATACAAGAAGCTCTCGACCGGTGGTTCGATGCAGATCGTCAACCAGACGATTCC
>CAINTU010000120.1 GCA_903853515.1 uncultured Micrococcales bacterium
ATCACTGCCGCAATCAAGGGCGCAGGCCTCGGCAAAGATGTATTACTCTTGACTGACGGACGATTCTCGGGCGGCACAACCGGCCTATGCATCGGCCACATTGCACCAGAAGCAACCGATGGCGGACCAATTGCTCTAGTGCGCGATTCAGACTTGATTCGAGTCAACATCGCAGCTCGCACGCTCGAACTACTAGTTGAGCCAGAAGAGTTGACTGCCCGCAAAGCCAATTGGCAGTCGCTTGAACCGCGCTACACCCGTGGCGTTCTCGCGAAATATTCCAAGCTCGTGCATTCTGCTGCAGAAGGCGCATATTGCGGCTAGTTCGCGAAACTCAATTATTTTTTCTTCGAACAGTCAAGAACAAGGATTAGTTATGGCTACCGAAACTCTGACCGGCGCTCAGGCGATCGTGCGCAGCCTAGAGATGCTAGGCGTCACCGACATTTTTGGGCTGCCTGGCGGCGCCATTTTGCCGACCTATGACCCGCTGATGGATTCAACCAAGATTCGTCACATTCTTGTTCGTCACGAACAGGGTGCAGGTCACGCGGCTGAGGGTTATGCCGCCGCCAGCGGCAAACTCGGTGTTTGCATCGCAACCAGTGGCCCTGGCGCGACCAACCTCGTGACCGCGATTGCTGATGCGCACATGGATTCGGTGCCGCTTTTGGCTATCACCGGTCAGGTGAATTCAACTTCGATTGGCACCGATGCCTTTCAAGAGGCCGACATTGTTGGCATCACAATGCCGATCACCAAGCACTCATTTTTGGTGACTGACGCGCAAGAAATCCCAGCGACTATTGCCGCGGCAGTTTTGATTGCCACCACGGGCCGGCCTGGCCCGGTGCTTGTTGACATCGCCAAGGATGCGCAAAACGGCAAGATGGAATTCTCTTGGCCGCCAAAGATTGACCTGCCTGGTTATAAGCCGGTGACCAAGCCGCACGGCAAACAGATTCAGGCGGCGGCCCAGCTGATCAAAGAGTCGAAGCGCCCTGTGCTCTATGTGGGTGGCGGCGTTATTCGTGCCGGTGCCAGCAAAGAACTAGCCGCTCTTGCCAAGCTAACTGGCGCACCGGTTGTCACGACCTTGATGGCTCGCGGTGCCTTTGCCGACTCAGATCCGCAGCACCTCGGCATGCCCGGCATGCACGGCACTGTGCCTGCGGTGACTGCACTTCAGCGCAGCGACCTACTGATCACTCTCGGTGCGCGCTTCGATGATCGTGTTACCGGGCAGGTAAAGAGTTTTGCTACGGGCGCCAAAGTTATCCATGTTGATATCGACCCAGCAGAAATCGGCAAGATTCGTTTTGCCGATGTGCCGATTGTTGGCGATGCCAAAGAAGTTTTGATTGAGCTAAACGAAGAGCTCGGCAAAGAACTTGGCGGCAAGCAGCTTGAGCTAGGTGAGTGGTGGCAGTTCTTGAACAGCCTGCGCGAACGTTACCCACTTGGTTACACCCAGCCTGAAGACGGCAAGATGTCGCCGCAATATGTAATCGAGCGCATTGGTGCAATTAGCGGGCCAGAAGCTGTTTATGCGGCCGGTGTTGGCCAGCACCAAATGTGGTCTTCTCAGTTCATCAAATATGAGCGCCCAAATTCTTGGCTCAATTCGGGTGGCGCTGGCACCATGGGTTATTCGGTGCCGGCAGCGATGGGTGCAAAAGTTGCACAACCTGAGCGTTTGGTTTGGGCCATCGATGGCGACGGTTGTTTTCAGATGACCAACCAAGAATTGGCTACCTGCACCATCAACAACATTCCAATCAAAGTTGCCATCATCAATAACTCTTCTCTTGGCATGGTTCGCCAGTGGCAGACGCTGTTTTATGACAAGCGCTATTCGAACACCGATTTGAACACTGGCACCGACACCATCATGGTGCCGGATTTCGTGAAGCTTGCCGAAGCATATGGTGCTCTAGGAATCCGTGTTGAAAAAGAAGAAGACGTTGATGCTGCAATCAAACTTGCGATTGCAACCAATGATCGCCCTGTCGTGATCGACTTCATTGTCGGCCGCGATGCGATGGTGTGGCCAATGGTGCCCGCTGGTTTGTCGAACGATGCGGTGCAGTTCGCCCGCGATGAACGCCCGGTGTGGGATGAAAGCGAGCAAGAATAAATGTCAAAACACGTTCTTTCGCTTTTGGTTGAAGACCGCCCAGGTCTGCTGACTCGCGTTGCGGGCTTGTTTGCACGACGTGGTTTCAACATCGAATCGCTTGCCGTTGGTGCTACCGAGCACGAAGGGCTTTCGCGCATCACAGTTGTGGTCAGCGTCGATGGCTTGCCGCTCGAACAGGTCACCAAGCAGCTCAACAAATTGATCAACGTGATCAAGGTGGTCGAACTAGAGGCAGATCAGGCCGTTGAGCGCGATCACATGTTGATCAAGGTGCGCACCGACGCGTCAACCCGTTCGCAGGTGCTCGAGGCAGTAACCTTGTTTCGTGCTCGCGTCATCGACGTCGTGAGCGACTCACTGATTGTTGAAATCACGGGCGACAGCGCCAAATGTGCCGCGTTTATTAAAGTTCTCGAACCCTTCGGCATCAAAGAATTGGTGCAGTCGGGTGTATTGGCGATGGGCCGCGGCTCAAAGTCAATCACCGAGAAGGTTCTCAAGTAATTTTTGATTTGCTTTTCACAACACAACCAAACCAAGGAGTAATCACATGGCAGAAATCTTTTATGACAAGGATGCCGACCTCAGCCTGATCCAGAGCAAAAAGGTAGCTGTTATCGGCTATGGCTCGCAGGGTCACGCCCACTCGCTAAACCTGAAAGATTCAGGCGTTGACGTTGTGGTTGGTTTGGCTGAAGGCTCGAAGAGCAAAGCTAAGGCAGAAGAGCAGGGCCTTAAGGTCATGAGCGTAGCCGACGCAGCAAAGTGGGCCGATGTAATCATGATCTTGGCGCCAGACCCACGTCAGCGCGACATCTATGCAAACGAAATCGAGCCAAACCTAACCGCGGGCAAGGCGCTTGTCTTTGGTCACGGTTTCGCCATTCGCTATGGCTTCATCAAGCCGCCGGCAAACGTCGATGTGTTCCTTGTTGCACCAAAGGGCCCTGGCCACATCGTGCGCCGCGAATACATCGAAGGCCGCGGTGTGCCTAACCTGATTGCTGTCGAGCAAGACGCAACCGGTCACGCGCTAGAACTCGGCCTCTCGTATTCGAAGGCAATTGGTGGCACCCGTGCCGGCACCATCAAGACCACATTCACAGAAGAGACCGAAACCGACCTATTCGGCGAGCAGGCTGTTTTGTGCGGTGGCGCATCGCAGTTGATTCAGTACGGTTTCGAAACTTTGACCGAAGCTGGTTACCAACCAGAGGTTGCCTACTTTGAGGTGCTGCACGAACTTAAGCTGATTGTTGACCTGATGTATGAAGGTGGCATTGCCAAGCAACGCTGGTCGGTTTCTGACACTGCCGAATACGGCGACTACATCTCTGGCCCACGCGTTATCGGCCCTGAGGTCAAAGAGCGCATGCGCGATGTTTTGACAGATATTCAAGACGGCACTTTTGCTAACCGTTTTGTTGCAGACCAAGATGCTGGTGCACCAGAATTCTTGGCTTTGCGCGCAAAGGGCGAAGCTCACCCAATCGAGGCGGTCGGCCGCAACCTGCGAAAGCTGTTCTCGTGGATCAAGAACTCAGACGATTACAAAGAGGGCCAGGCTGCTCGCTAATAGTCGTCTCACAAAAAATGAACCCCGAGCCAAGTGC
>CAINTU010000121.1 GCA_903853515.1 uncultured Micrococcales bacterium
CCCGAGCCAAGTGCTCGGGGTTCCTTTTTTTCTTGCTGTGGCTTATTCGTTTATTCGCTTATAAACCTTTTCGGTCAGGCCAGATTCAAAGGAGGTTTCGCTCGCCAAATCAAAGTCGTCGTATGGGTCTGAGTCGAAGGCCTTGATGCCCGCACCTAAAACATCAGGGCAAATAAACAATCTCATTGTGTCTATCAATTCGTCGTCGAGCAGCTGACGCACAACATCGGCACCGCCCATCACAAACAGGCGCCCTGGGTGACGTGCTTGAATCAGATTAAATACATCGAGCATGTCGCCACCGACAAAATTGAGGTTTTCGTCGGTGATGTCGGCATAAAGCTCAGGTATGTGAGTCACTACATAGGTAGGCAGCGGGCGAGGGCCGCTGACGCCGCTTTCGATTTCGAAATCAAAAGTTGCACGCCCCATCAGCACAGCCGACGAGCTGGCGACGAGGCTAAAATAGCCATAATCTTCGCCACTGGATAGATACTTAGAGGCCCAAGACATGTCGCCATCTGGGCCGGCCAAATAGCCGTCGGCGCTGATCGCCGCATAAAAGACGCACTCATCCATGGCAAAAGTCTATGTGCGCTGACGGCGACGCGCTCGAGCGCTGCGGGTATCATTTAGATAGCGCTTCGACGTCGCAGCGAGTCTAATTTCTCGCCAATAATCCCAAGGATTTATTTTGACCAAGCCAATCGTTTTAATCGCAGAAGAATTGTCGCCGGCCACACTAGAGGCGCTTGGCCCAGATTTTGACGTGCGAAATGTTGATGGCACAGATCGCACTGCTTTGCTTGCTGCGCTTGCTGATGCTGATGCGATTTTGGTGCGCTCTGCTACGCAGGTTGACGCCGAGGCCATCGCCGCAGCTAAGAAACTCAAAGTTGTTGCACGAGCGGGTGTTGGGCTCGACAACGTAGACATCAAGGCGGCTACCGCTGCCGGTGTGATGGTCGTGAATGCGCCAACTTCAAACGTTATTTCGGCGGCCGAGCTCGCGATCGGGCACCTTTTTGCTTTGGCAAGGTTTATTCCTGATGCCAACGCTTCGCTCAAAGCGGGCGAGTGGAAGCGCTCAAAGTTCACTGGTGTTGAACTCTATGAAAAGACCATCGGCATAATTGGTCTTGGCCGCATCGGCACGCTTGTGGCACAACGTCTCGCTGGCTTTGGTGCTCACCTGATTGGTTATGACCCTTACGTCACTCCTGCTCGTGCAGAACAAATCGGCGTCGAGTTGGTCAGCCTCGAAGAAGCGATGAAGCGCAGTGATTTCATCACGATTCATATTCCTAAGACGCCAGAAACCACCGGCATGATTTCGGCCGAGCAGTTCGCAATCGCAAAGCCAACCCTTCGAATCGTCAACGCTTCACGCGGTGGAATCATCGACGAAGCCGCTCTCTATGAAGCGTTGAAATCAAACCGCATTGCCGGTGCTGGTCTAGACGTGTTTGTAAACGAACCACCCAAAGATTCACCTTTGCTAACCCTCGACAACATCGTGGTAACACCGCACCTTGGTGCCTCAACAGATGAAGCTCAAGAAAAAGCTGGCATCTCGGTTGCCAAGTCTGTGCGCCTAGCACTTGCCGGTGATTTAGTGCCAGATGCAGTCAACGTTGCCGGCGGCAACATCGACGCATCAGTGAAGCCTGGTATTGCTCTGATGGAGAACATGGGGCAATTGCTGTTCGGTATTTCGGGCGGCAACGTAGTTGCGATTGATGTTGAAGTTCGCGGCGAAATCGCTGTGCACGATGTTTCGGTGTTAAAACTTGCTGGACTCAAGGGCTTCTATCAAAACGCTGTCACCGAGCAGGTTTCATATGTGAACGCCCCGCTAATGGCTGAGGCCAGAGGCGTCGAGGTGCGCCTCAGCGTCGATAACCACAGTGATGAATATCGCAACGTCACAACAATTAAGGCAACCTTGGCTGATGGCACTACTGCTTCGGTGTCTGGCACCGTCATCGGCCCAAAGCTGCACCAAAAGATTGTCAACATCAATGGGTATGACGTTGAACTTGCGATTGCCGAGCATTTAGTTTTGATGATTTATGCAGACCGCCCAGGCATTGTTGCAATTTATGGCAAAGCCTTTGCCGAAAACAATGTCAACATCGCCGCAATGCAAATTGCCCGCAACTCAAAAGGCGGCAAAGC
>CAINTU010000122.1 GCA_903853515.1 uncultured Micrococcales bacterium
CTAGGTAAGAACCGCGGCTAGGAATGATCTGAGCCTTGTTGTTGCGAACGTCGAGGTTACCTGTGGTGTTAGTTGACACCGAGAAATAAACACCAGGTGAGCGAACCAACTGTGAAACAACAACACGCTCGGTGCCGTTGATAATAAAGGTGCCCTGCTCGGTCATTACCGGAAAATCACCAAGGAAAACTGTCTGGCTCTTGATTTCGCCGGTTAGGTAGTTGGTGAACTCTGCCTTCACATATAGTGGTTGGCTGTAGTTCTTGCCCTTCTCTTTGCACTCATCTGGGTTGTACTCAGGGTCATAGAGGTTAGGCTCTGCAAACGAAAGGCCCATCTTGGCATCGTTTGGGTTGTTCTGGTTGTCTTCGATAGGGCTAAGCTCTTCGAACACTTCTTCGAGACCGGTCTTGGCCTCTTTGCCTTCACGCTCGCGCCATTTGTCGGCACCGATTAGCCAGTCAAAGCTTTCGCGCTGCAGGCTAAGCAGATCTGGTAGGTCGATTGGCTCGCGAGTTTGAGCGAACGAAAGTCGCTGATCGTTACGAGTGTTTTTGTGAGGCTTTTTGGCGGCCACAGATGATCCCTTCAATGGCGGTTGACTTATGGGGCTAAGTGCTGGGATTCGCAGCCCAAACCCGGCTGCCGCCAAAATATGCGGTCAATAAAACGGGCGCCAAAATATGCGCACGGGGGTTTTGGGAGCAAACCTCTATCTTAGTAGGCTCTCTGGCGGGCGTGCAAGCCCACGAAGCAAAAAAGTTCCACGATTTTATTCGTGAATACTGCTGCCCTGGTCGCGAGCAAGACGACGTTGAAAAGCCAAATAATCGATCACTTGCTGCGAGTTTTGCGAAGTGAGATACAGCTCATCCCAGCGGGGGTGCAAAATTGTCACCCTCAACACCTGGCGACGCCCACGAACCCAAGCCAAAACTTTGCGATCGTTGGCCAAAAATGTGCCGCCAGCAACCAAAAATGGCACTTTGTGGCCTTTGGCAGGGCGTTTTAGCCTGATTTTCTCTGGTTTGGTGACGATTCGGGCTGCCAAAATGTCTTTAAGCGCTACATCTATGGCCGTTTCGCCACAAATCAGACGTTCGATTTTGCCAAATCGCAGCTGCAACCCATCTTGGTTTACAAGCACCTTAGGCAATGCCGCCCCAATCGCTCAAAATCTCGTCAAATATTCGCTTTTGCGAAGTGCTTCGAGATTAGCGTTTGATTTTGGCTTTTGCGTGGTGAATTTAGGGTTATCCCCCTATTTTTTGGCATTTCAGCGTGTTTTAAGCCATAAGCCAGGCGTTTAGTTCAGCAGCAGCGGCTTTCGCGTGTGGCACCCCGACGACAATTCGGTCTAGGGCATGCCCGACTAGATCAATCTGCAAAACCTCATTACCTCGGGTCCACGAAACCCAGGCTACTTTTTTGCCCTTCACAAATCGACCCGCGATTATTAATCCTGGGATGCCTGTGCCTGGCAACCGAAGGCCAAGTGTTCTGATCGAAGTCTTATCGAGCGCCTTCGCACCGACGACGTTCTCGAATGGCACCGTCAAATCTTGGTGCATGCCCCAGAACTTTTCGGCTTTAGTTTGCACAATTTGCAAGGCAAGCGCACTTAGTAACATTTTTGCCATGTCTTTATTTTGGTCTGATTCTGCGCTATAGTTCTAAAAGACGGGCGTCGAAAGGGATAGTGCATGTCGTTCAACAAAAAAATCATCGCAGCTTCATTGGCGATTGTTTCGAGCTTGACAGTTGCCAACACAGCTCAGGCATACCCTGCCGGCAGCGCTCCAACAATGTCAGTCAGCAACTATGCCAACCTCGTTCCTGGTCAAGGCCTCAACGTTGTTATCGCACGCGTGCACAGCGGTTGTTCTGTAACCGTTGGCTGGGATGGCGGATACTACGAAACCAAGACTGCCAGCAACTTGGGTCGCGCATCGTTCACTAACGTAACCAGCCCCTCAACCGGTGGTCGCTATGACTTGTTTGCATCGTTCGGTGCAGGTTGTTTCTCAGACCAAGGCAACGGCCTTACTCGTTCAATTGTTGTTGGCAAGCAGTTGAAGCAGTCTGCTGTCATTAAGACTTCAAGCCGCAACGCTGTAAGACTTCCTATCTTCACTGCAACTGGCAAGATTACATGGGGTGTAACGCCTGTGAGCGGACTCAGTGTTCGCGTTGTTTTGCACAAGGGCGCTAACTCATATACCAAGACTGTTACAACAAACTCGTCTGGCGTCTATAGCGCAACTTTTGGTCGCGGCAACGGGGCCACGATCACTGCAGGCACCTACAGAGTGACTGCAGTGATTGATAGCGATGCAACCTATGCTGGTCAGAACATCGACAGCCCTAGCGTGCGCATCAACTAGTCAAGAACTTATAAAAAACTCCCCCCGCCAAATTGGCGGGGGGAGTTTTTTATAAACCAGCGCGTTAGCTTTTGCTCTCCGCTTTATCTAAATAATCGTGCCTCGATTTAGATTTTACTTGTCGAGCCAATAAGAGTCCGATGACTGCTCCGAAAACATTGTGCAATACATCTTGCCAACTTGATACTCTTCGGCTGATAAATAACCCCTGTAAAGTTTCGGCTGCGAGCGAGACCCCGAACGCAAAATAGAGCTTTTGCCAAAACGGCGCTCTCATGAATATGAGATCGAGCAAGACACCAATCGGAACATAGAACAGCAAGTTCGCTGCTGCCTCTATGAAGCTGTAGTTCACGATGCTGCCGAGCCCAACATCGCCAGCCATGTTCAAGATACGATCTATGACACTTTGCACAAATCCGGGGCTGTCAACAGGGCTTGGGTAAAAACTCACTAACGCCCAAAACATCACATAGCCGATGGTGCTGGCAAGCACTAGGTGATGACTGCTCGATTTCAATAGGAACCACGTGCAGTGACAATGGCCTTCACGGTCTTCAAGATGATGATCAGGTCACCTGCAAGCGACCAGTTCTCGACATACTCGAGATCGATTTGAACTGTCTCTTCCCAGGTTAGAAGCGAACGTCCTGAAACTTGCCATGCGCCTGTGAGTCCTGGTTTTACCAGCAGGCGGCGGTAATCTTCGTCAGAATACTTTGCGACTTCGCTCGGCAGTGGCGGGCGCGGGCCGACCAGCGACATCTCACCACGCAGCACATTGAACAGTTGCGGAAGTTCGTCAATCGAGAACCGACGGATGAATCGGCCAATCTTTGTGATGCGGGGATCTTGGGGGTCTTTATACATGTTTGAATTTGTCAAGGATGCCTGCCTTGCGGCCTGCAGTTTTTCGTGCAGCGCTTCGGCCCCGACCACCATGCTTCTAAATTTGATCATGCGAAATTGCTGACCGTTTTTTCCATTTCGCGGTTGCAAAAAGAGAATTGGCCCCTTGCTGGTGAGCTTTATCAAAACCGCAGTGACCAACATAATTGGGCTGGCGAGAATGATAAAAATTATTGCCGCAACAAAGTCGAATCCTTGCTTGAGCAAATATCTAGTGCCCTCAAAACTGGCGGTTGCAATTGAGAGAAAGAGCACGCCTGCACTAACGCGCGCGTTCACTCTTGGCACTGCGGTGCGGGTGAGATTCGGCGTGACCAAAATTTTGATATCTAGGTTCTCAAGCTTCCAAGAAAGTTGCCTGAGGCGAGAAGAGTTGAAGAAATTCGAATCGAGCAAGATTATCGCTCGAGCTCTGTGAGCCAACAAGACTTCTGCAAGGTCGTCCACAAAGGGTGCCACTGGCAAGCCCAGCAGCTTTAACTCTTCTATCTCGTCAGGATTGGTCGCTATCAAGAGCCGCGGCCCAAGTGACGCACCTTGGTTGGCTCGCAATCTTTGCACCATCTCGGTTATAGATTTGGCCGAACCCGCGATTGCAACCCCGGTGAGATAGCGGCCTTTAGAATGCTCAAGTCGCACTAGTGCTCGCCATGCTAGGCGTGATATCAACAGCAGCAAGGTGCCCAATGCCATCGCAAAAATAACAAAGAGTCTTGAGAAGTCAAGCTTAAATAGCAACGAAGCGAGGCCCAGCAGAGCGAATACTGATAATGAAGCTCTCAGAATTCTTTTGTATTCTTCGGTGCCCTCACCGATTATGTCGGCGCTTCGAGTTTCAAAGAATTTCAGCTGAAAAATCCAAAACCCGCCGATTAGAAGCGCTCGGTTCACTGGGTTAAGGGTTAGCTTCAGTATTCCCTCGCCTGTTGATGCGACATATGTGCTATCAATGTCAATTCGCATCACAAAGAACGAAATAGTCATGGCAAATGCGATGATCAAAATATCGGTGCAAAGCACCAGCCTTCGATAGGTTCGGCTCAAATTTTGGGATGCAAGGCTATGCATTTCTCGCCCAATCTGCCAATTGGCTAACCAGTGGCTCAATCTCGCCCAGGGTGGCCTCGAAAGCGTGAATGCCTTGTTGATACGGGTCAGCGATATCTGCGTCAGCGAGTTCTACTGCGTAACCGCGAGCCATCACAGTGTTCAACAATTTTTCGCCAAGCGACCTGGGTTTAGCTTGGCGTTCTGTCGCATCTTCTGATTCAGGGTCAAATTCAAAACTTGCGAGATTTATGAATTCTTTCAAAGTGAACGTGTATCGGTTAGCTCTTACTAGGGTTCTAATGGCATCACTCCGGTGATCGCCGGTCGCGGTCAAAATTAAGTCAGCGTTGGCCGCGATCTCGGCCGTTAACTGGCGGGCAACATGGGGTTCGATAACGTGACCATTTACCTCGAGCACCTGTTTCGCATTCGCCTCAAGGTCAGCACCCTCGACGGCTTGAACCCCCGCAGATGCCACTTCGACTGTGGTTACCCCGAGTTGCGCCAATTTCTCTCGCAGCAACATTTCAGCCATGGGCGAGCGACATATGTTTCCCGTGCAAACAAAGAGAATTTTGAACGGATTAGTCATGCGCTATTTCTTTGAATTGAAGCGGTCAAAAAAAGCCAGACGCTTTTTCTTCTCAGGTTGCTTTGTTTCGGTTTCGCCATAGGCCTCGGCGTAGCCACCATAACTGTATGAATATCCGTATTTGTAGCCGTAACGGTAACCCGAGTAGTAACCGTAAGAATCTGCACCCTTGACCGGGATCTTGTTCATTACGAAACCTAGAACTTTTGCATTCACTGTTTCTAGCTGGCTGAGCGCACCATGCAGTTGCGGCTTTGTGGTCTTACCAACTGCAACGACCATAACGATGCCTGCGGTGACTTTAGACAAAATGGCTGTGTCGGTGACTGGCAAAACAGGCGCAGTGTCAATCAGAATGATGTCGAACTTCTTTTCAAGTTTCTTCAAAAGCGCAGTCATAGCAGCAGAGCCGAGCAATTCACTAGGGTTTGGTGGAATCTGCCCGGCAGGCAAAATCTTCAGCCCACTTCGGCCCCAAGGTTGAATCACATCTTCTAGCTCTGCCTGGCCAATAAGGTGATCTGTTAGACCCACTGAACCTTCGAGCCCAAAATATTTGTGAGCCTTAGGCTTGCGCAAGTCGCAGTCGAGCAAAAGAACTTTTTGACCTGAGTCAGCAAGCGCAATCGCTAGGTTTGCGATGGTCGATGATTTTCCCTCTGAAGGAATCGATGAGCTCACCAAAATTGACTTTGCGCCTTGGGCTGCTTCGACGAACTGAATGTTGGTCCTCAGATGTCTAAAAGTTTCGGCACGTGTGCTCTTTGGTTTGGTGTGCACCACCAGGCGGTTTTCGTCGGCATTGGGGTCAAAAACGATTTCACCTA
The DNA here is from genome assembly GCA_903853515.1 of uncultured Micrococcales bacterium. Taxonomy (GTDB): domain Bacteria; phylum Actinomycetota; class Actinomycetes; order Actinomycetales; family Microbacteriaceae; genus Rhodoluna. Next base: position 5,763 of record CAINTU010000122.1, read on the forward strand.
GGATTGTCGGTTCAAGGTCGCCTCGCTCAGGGATATCCCTGGCTGTCTTGATTCTGAGGTCAAGGTTCTCGCGAAGAACAGCGACGCCGAAGCCGACCAAGAAACCGGCGATGAGAGCAAGCGCCATGTTCAAGAGCGGCTTAGGAAAATCGGGGGAATCTGACACGGCCGCCGGCTGAACGGTCGTGAGCTTTATCGGTGAGAGGGTGCTGTCGGTAGGCGTTTCGAGTTCTGCGACAACTTTGGTGAGGCTTTGACCTACCGCGTTGGCAATTGCAGCCGCCCGAAAAGGGCTTTCGTCAGAGACGGTGATGTTGATTACGACCGTGTTTAGTGGCACATCTGCGCTGATTCGCTTCGGAAGCGATTTTGCGATGTCATTTAATTCGAGTGCTGCAATGACTGGATCGAGCACAGAAGGCGAATTGACGATACCGGCATATGATTTGACTCGCTGCTGCGTGAAAGTTGAACCGGTGAGCAAATCCGAAGTATTTGAGCCAGCCGGCGTCGACACGAAGAGGCTGGTGGTACTCGAATAAATCGGCTTAGCCGTAACCGTATAAACGCCGCCGGCAACGACTGCGATGATTATCGCTGCAACAACGGTTTGCCAGTTCTTTCGCAGAATGTGCCAGTATTGCCTGAAAGTCAAGGTGAGCCCGTTCTAGTTGTTTTGCCTTCTCGCTGTGCGATGTTAAGCACCGCAAATAGCTAAGGGTTAAGTCTAAGACATGCCTGCGATAAGGTAGAAAAATACATTTGGCAACTTTTCACGATTCGAGGTCGACAAGACATGAGTTCACCTAGAACCGGTCGAATTAGACGCCTTTTCAGGTTTGACACCCCCCTGCGCAAAACAACTGCTGCTGTTGTTCTTCTCTTTGTTTTGATTAGCGTCTATAGCGCAGTTCGCATCGCTATCATGGCCGTCAGCTTGAACAACACCTATGGCGCGCTAACTGCACTCAAGAGCAGTTCAAGCAATCTGAGCACAGAAGAAATCAATCGCCACATCGATGACGCCGTCTCAGCTTCGGCGGCCGCGGCATCGGGTGCCGACGACCCCATTGTCAAAATGTGGACGGCCCTGCCAGTTTTTGGTGCTGATCTGAATGCGGTAGCGACCCTCTCGCGAGATGGCCATAGCGTTTTGCAGGCGGCCCAGCAGGCCGTTAAATATGCGCTTTCGGTCACTGTCGCCAAGCCGCAGCCGGTGGCACCAGGCGGGCTCTCAACTGTGGCTGCTTTGCGCGACTCTGTGGTGGTGCTCGATTCGGCTCTGCAAAATGCCAACAGCGACATATCGAGCATCGACCCAGCCAGATTGCACTTTGGTTTTGGCCAAAAGTTCACTACTGCACAAAACTTGCTGGCAAAAGCGGCAACAGCTTCAAGTGTGGCCAACCCGATGATTCAGGTAAGCACCGATTTATTAGAGGCAAAAGGCACACAGCACTGGTTTATTGCGACCCAAAACCTGGCCGAGGCCAGAGCTCGCGGTGGCATCATCGGTGCCTATTCTGTGCTTTCTATTACAAACGGCAAAGCAACCATCACAAGTATCGGTTCAGACAAGACTTTGTTGGCGATGGGGCCAATCAACTATTCAAGTTATCCTCAAGATTTGCGCGATCTTTGGGGTGTAAACCTGGCCGATTGGCGAGACATAAATGCATCGGCACACGCCCCCTATGCCGCGAAGCTGATTTATGACGGCTGGTACCAAAAAACACATCAAAAACTCGACGGCGTGCTATTTGTGGGGCAAGGCACCGTTGCCCACCTAATAGCGGCTGCAGGACCTGTATCGGTTGCAGGCAACAACCTGAACTATTCAAACATTGTTGCTTTTCTATCAAAAGATATCTATGCGAAATACCCTGACGTGACAAAGAAGAACCTCGTTGTGGGCCAAGTCATGCAGGCGATCTTCACAAACTTGAGCACCAAGAAAATAAACGTCACTGATTTCTTGGCCAGCCTGCTTAATGAATCTACTGGCGACCGAATGACGGCATGGTCATCGCACGCCACAGAGCAGACGAAATTTGCAAGCGAAGGTGTCGCCGGCGTTGTAAGTGAACAAATGGGCTCGAACGTTTTGGTCACTATGAATAACGGTGGCGGAAACAAGCTCGACGAGTATTCCCACTTGAAAATTGACTACACCCGTGCCGAATGTTCAAAGACCACGGCAGACGGGTATCCTGGGCGGGCTTCGCAAGTTTCGGTGGCTGTAACAAATGCTGCACCAAAGAGTGGCCTGCCAGCTTATGTGACGCCACGACTAGATGATGACTTTGGCACCGCACCTAGGCCTAAAGGTTCTAACCGTGAACTCGTGACCGTGTATGGCCCGGTTGGTTCGTATGCCGAAAGCCTGAGTGTGAATGGCAAGGATTACCTAGGTGTGGCTGGTGTTGATCGCATGCACCCAGTTTGGGTTTTCGACATCGAACTTCAACCCGGCGAGACCAAGACTCTGCGAGTGAACCTAATTGAACCGATTATCGACGAAAACTTAGTCGCGCTGAGTGCTGCGCCTAAAGTCATCGCACCTATCACCCTGAACCCAGCAGCAATCTCAGTCACTGCCGGCCCAACCTGCTCGTACTGACCAAGCGCTTTGCCTATTTGGGCTTATTGGCCTTAAGGGTTGCTTGCAATTCTTTTGTGAGTTGATCAGCATCTTCTGAGCCAATCAAAATGAAATCAAACGCAGGATCAACCACAGTGAGTTTTACTGCATCGGTCTTGTGCTGCCAATAAATGAATGACCTGGTTGCCCTGCTTGCAAAAAGCCCGGCAAAGGCGCTGCGGCCAAGCAATTGGGTTCCGATCATCGATCGTTGACTGGCCTCGACTAAGCTGACTTCTTTGATGCGCCACAGCTCAACTGAAAAAGAGGCGCGCTTGGCTCGGTAGGCCTCAATCGAACTTAGTTGAACTCGCAGGGTGCCATCGTTGATAACTATTTTTGGCAAAGTGTTGACTCTCGCTCAGAACCGATAATTTTCATAACCTAAAACGAAGATTTCGCACAAAAAAATACGCCTTTACGAATAAAAATAGCATAGTAAGCGTTTGCAGTGAGGGTTAACTATCGAAAGATAAGTTAAATCTATGTTTCAAGCTTCAGCACGATTACAGGCTCGGCAGGGCTTAAGCAACAAAAGCCAGCTCTTGGCTGGCATTTGCTTGTGATGGCGGTGACGGTGGGATTTGAACCCACGGTGCGCTTTCACGCACACAACATTTCGAGTGTTGCACCTTCGGCCGCTCGGACACGTCACCGTTGTCTAGGCTACTACATTGGAGGTTTCATTGAGTAGCGAAGGTTCAACCAAAGCTGTAATGGCAGCACTTACGGCAAACATAGGCATTGCCATCACGAAATTTGTGGCCGCGGCTGTTTCTGGCTCGGCTTCGATGCTCGCCGAAGGAATCCACTCGGTTGCTGATTCGATCAACCAAGTTCTCTTGCTCGTTGGCGGCAAAAGTTCGAAGCGTGGGGCATCTGCAAATCACCAGTTTGGTTTTGGTCGCAGTCGATACCTGTTTGCCTTCATGGTTGCGGTGTTGCTATTTGGTGTCGGCGGCGTCGTGTCGTTAGTCGAGGGCATCGACAAACTCTCGCACCCACATGAATTGAATTTGGCGTGGGTTCCGCTTTCGGTGCTAGGTGTATCGATTGTGCTTGAATCGCTAAGCCTGCGAACTGCTATGCGCGAAGCGAATAAAGATCGCGGCAAAACCAGTTGGGCGAAATATATTCGCGACGCTAAGGCGCCAGAATTACCAGTAGTTGTGCTCGAAGATATCGCGGCACTCGTTGGTCTGGTTTTTGCTTTTGCCGGGGTTGGCCTAACTGCGCTCACCCACGATTCACACTGGGATGCCTTCGGCACTCTAGCAATCGCCCTGCTCTTGATTGCCGTAGCAGCTTTTTTGGGCAAAGAAACAGCCTCGCTTCTAGTTGGTGAGGGCGCGAGCGAAATTGACTATCGCAAAATCAAAGCGGCAATTTTGTCGGTGAGCGAAATCGAATCGGTGATTTATTTAAAGACGCAATATCTATCACCCGATGATTTATTGGTAGCTGCAAAAATTGCGATAGCTGCCACGGCGACCGGCGCACAGATTGCAAAAATTATCGATGCTGCTGAGGTGCAGGTGCGTGAGGTAATGCCAACCGCCAAGAATATTTATCTAGAGCCAGATATTCTGCGCGATTCAAAAAACTGACGCAGCATAGCAGTTGATTCATCTGCCAAAACACCGTTGATCACTTCAACCGGCGTTGCAAGTCGACGGTCGCGCAACAGATCATAAAGTGAACCGCTCGCGCCGACCCGCTCGTCAAAGGCGCCAAAAACAACGCGGCCGATTCGGGCCGCAAGAATAGCGCCGGCACACATAACGCAAGGCTCGAGGGTGACCACCAAAGTGAGATCTTCGAGCCGCCAGTCGCCTGCGCCCTGGCTCGCGGCCCTAATCGCCACGACTTCGGCGTGAGCCGTTGGGTCGCCGGTCAACTCGCGCTCATTGCGACCAACGGCAACTATTTGGCCGGCCGCATCGATAAGCACTGCCCCGACTGGCACATCCTGGCTAATTTCAACTGCACGCTGAGCCTCGGCAATGGCCAAGCGCATCGGTTCATCAAAGCGACTCGTCAAACTCATGCCCGCAAACTTTCGTTCATATAGATTTAGCCTATGCGTCTTCACATTGCCGATCACCCGTTGATTACCCACAAACTTACTGTGCTTCGCGACGAGAAAACCCCGTCGCCGGTATTTCGCCAGCTTGTCGAAGAGCTTGTGACCCTGCTTGCCTATGAAGCTACGCGAGATGTTCGAGTCGACGCTGTGACCGTGCAAACCCCGGTGGCACAAGCGCAAGGTGTGCGCCTATCGAAGCCTCGACCACTGATCGTGCCGGTTTTGCGGGCAGGCCTAGGCATGCTCGAGGGAATCGTGAAGCTTTTGCCGACAGCGGAGGTGGGCTTTTTAGGAATCAAGCGCGATGAAAAAACTTTAGAACCATTCACTTATGCGAATCGCCTGCCATATGATTTGGCAGGTCGACAGGTCTATATCATCGACCCTATGTTGGCCACCGGTGGCACACTGATCGACTCGATTGACTATGTTTTTGACCGAGGTGCGACCGAGGTCACTGCGATTTGCTTAATTGGTTCGCCAGAGGGGCTGGCCGCTTTAGAAGCTCACGTCGGTGATCGCAACGTAGGCATTGTTCTGGGTGCGCTCGATGAAAAACTCAATGAGCTTGGTTACATCGTGCCTGGCCTTGGCGATGCAGGCGACCGACTTTATGGATTAGCCGACTAGTCAATTAATTGCCCAGCTTCTAGCTCTAGGCCATCTAGCGCGAGCCCATCTAGCGCCAAGCCATCTAGCGCCAAGCCATCTAGCGCCAAGCCATCTAGCGCGAGCCCATCTAGCGCCGAGCCATCTAGCGCGAGCCCATCTAGCGCCGAGCCAGCTTGCCCGATGTCTTCTGGCGCACCTGCTGCTTTATTTAGTCAAGTTACTTTCGTTGGCCCGAATTTGGGCCTTAAGCAAAATGACGCCTAAAATACTTTTATGACTAACAGCGCAACTATCGGTGCAGAGGCGACACACTCGCTCTGCGCTTCGATGATGCCTGTTATGTGTATGCCCAAGTGTCTCTAACGACGCAACCGGTCGGCTAAGCCCACCCCCGTTAGAAGACACCAGCACCCCAGATAAATATCTCGAGTCAATCCGCATACCCAAAAGAAGGTCAAAAAATGTCTATCGCACACCTAAACAGCGCAAGAGCTTCACGAACCAACCATTTTGTTAGAAACACTCAATCTGCCTCGGTCGCACAAGTCGAAGCAATCCATGCCCTCACCGCTGTGCCGAATTCAAGCGAGGCTCGAGGCTTCGCGTTTTATGTCGGTATCGACGAGACTCAGGCCGCGCATGCTGGCACCTCGCTTTCAGAAATCGTTGCTGCCCTTCGCGAAACACTCGATTCGTTTGCCCCCGGGCTCGCTCACGAGAGCTATGCCGCAGTCGCCCTAGCCCCAATCGGCATCGGCGGTCGCAACATCGATGTGGTGCGAAGTGCGCTGCGCGAACCCAAGGCAATCAAACCTGGCGTCGAGCCGAGGGCTAGCCAAGCGAATCAGATCGCAGCCCGCGGCATAGTTATAGATTTCTCACGCCTTCGCGTATTTGTTGATGGCAACAATGCAGAACTAACCGGCAAAGAGTTCGAATTGTTAGCGCACTTGGTCGCGCACCCTGGCGAAACATTTAGCCGCGAGCAAATCGTTGAGCAGGTGTGGGCGGCACAATCGTCAGATGCCCCAAACGCACGCACCATCGATGTTCATGTGCGAAGACTGCGCTCAAAAATCGCAGGCTACGAAGACGTCATTCGCACAGTTCGCGGCACGGGCTATCGCTTTGATAAGCACCCCGATGTTTTGCTAGAAGGCATTTAGTCTTATAACCGTGAACACCGATGCCGATCAACAACTGATCGATTTGGCGCAACGACTATGTGATGAGGTTATTGCGCTAACAGATCGTGGCAACGCGATGCCGGTTATAGCAATCGATGGTCGGGCGGGTTCAGGCAAAAGCACCTTGGCAAAGCTGTTGCAAAATTTGCTTTTCAAGCAGGGCGAGTCGGCACCACGAGTGATTCATCTTGATGATCTTTATGAAGGTTGGCAAGGATTAGCCGCCGGCCTCGACTATATGCAACGCAATGTTTTGACGCCGCTTTCAGCGGGCAAGATTGCGCACTGGCAAGAATATGACTGGACTTTGGGCAAGCGAATCGCTTGGCGCGAGTTTGAAGGGGCAACGCCTTTGATTCTCGAAGGTTGCGGCGCGCTCAATCGAAATACAGCATCGTTTGCCCAATTTCGCGTCTGGATTGAAGCAGATGAAGCTTTGCGCAAGGCTCGCTGGCAACAACGCGATGGCGATAAATTCGATCAGTATTGGGCCAGCTGGGCAGCTCAAGAACTTGACTTTATTGCTCGAGAAAAATCACCCGAGATCGCCAACTATCGCTTGTTTTTTAAGTAGACGCGAATGCCCGCCAAAGCTGAGGCAACTATAAAGAAGGCAGCTATGGCATAGCTGGCCGTTTTCACAGCAGGCACTGTGGCTGAATAGAATCCTGCCAGAGTGAGCCCGCTGCCCCAAGCGAATGCACCGACTGCATTTGATGAGAAGAATTTGTAGTAATTCATTTTGGCAATGCCGGCAATCGGTGGCACAAAAACTCGCGCCCATGGCATGAATCTGGCCACAACAACCGCCCACCAGCCCCAAGCCATAAAAAGCTTTTCGCTACGGGCTATCGCCGAGCGAATCCAACGGCCTTTGCGCTTATCAAGGTAGGGCCGGCCAAAATGTCGACCGATTGCAAAACCGACTTGATCACCCAACCAGGCAAAAATGCCAACGCCAATTGCCATCACCCAAATGTTGATATTGCCGTTGGACGATGCCGCTACAAGCCCTGCAGCAAATACCAATGAATCACCGGTGATGAACGGAATAAACGCGCCAATAAATAATCCGGTGCCAGCGAAAACTAGCGCCCAAACAGTGGCTGTGAATAACCAAGGCCCAAGTGACGACCAGCCGACGATTTGATCGCTAATCGATGCGTGCAGCAAAACAGAAGCCTAATTAAGGCTTGCCGTGCAAAACTATTTCGTCGAGCTCTAGGCGAACTCGAGGTTGAATTTCGCGCTCATAGGCAGGGCCTTCTAAAGTCTCTGCCGGGGCCAACTTGCCAACCGCGATTGCGACAACAATCTCAAGCTCATCGCTTAGCCCAAGGGTTTCGCTGAGTTCTTCGCGAACCAAACCACCGATTACGTGGCATGACAATCCGAGTTCGGTTGCCTGAGTCAAGAGGTTCGCCGCGGCTAAGCCTGCGTCAAAAAACGCAATGCGATAAGGCGAGCCATCGTGATGGTTCTTTGGCACCGACAGAACAATCAGCTGGGATGCGCGTGGCGCCCATGCTTGGTTGAAGCCTGTTAGCCCGGTGGTCACGGCTTTGTCGAACAGCGCCTCACCGCGGTTCAAGACCGAGAAGCGCCAAGGTTGCATGTTGTTTGCCGAAGCAGCCCAGCGAGCCGCCTCGAGAAGCGAAATTGATTCTGCTTGGGTCAAAACATAGGTTGCATCGAATGCGCGCGGGCTCCAGCGCTCGGCAATTACAGGTGCAATAGGCGCGGCAGTGATGGCGGTCTTTTTAGTGTGCATAATCTAATCCAACCAGATAAGTCTCACTAATGTTCCGGCGGCTGGAATACGGCGCCCGAGCAGCGCCCGAGCAGCGCCCGAGCCTTGCCCGAGTCGCGCCCGAGCTGCGCCAAAGCACCTGTTGCCAGCTAAAGACCGAGCGCACCTTGCAACGAGGCCAACAGGCCGTCGACATCTTCTTGCGTAGTATCCCAGGCGCACATCCATCGAACCTGGCCGGTGTTGTGATCCCAGATATAAAAGCGATAGCGCTTCTGTAATTCGGTAATGATTTCGAACGGCAGCACGGGCAGGCAGGCGTTCGCCTGGGTGGGGTTCGGCACAGAAACTCGACCACCAGAACGCTCGGCGAGTTCGCGCACACCGGCATCAAGTCTTTGAGCCATGGCGTTTGCGTGCCTTGCGTTACTAAGGGCTAGATCGTTTTCAAAAAGGCCAATCAGCTGGGCGCTAAAGAAACGCATCTTGCTGGGCAGCTGCATCGAAGTTTTGCGCAGGTGCGGCACTGTTGCCGCCAACGCTTCGTCGTTCAAGACAACTACAGCCTCGGCTGCGAGCGCGCCAATCTTGGTGCCACCAAAACTAACTAGGTCAACACCGGCATCAGTCGTGAACTCTTTGAAACCTGTGCCTAGCGCGGCTGCTGCGTTGGCAAGCCTGGCGCCATCCATGTGCAATACGAAACCATGGCTATGGGCGAAATCTGCTAACGCTCGAACCTCAGCCGCGCTATAAAGCGTGCCCAGCTCGGTGGTGTTCGAAATGCTGATCGCGGCAACCTGCGGGCGATGCACACCTTTTGCCTTAATGCCTTCAAGCATCGGCTCGACCAGCTCTGGCGTCAATTTGCCATCGGGAGTGGGCAGCGTGAAAAGCTTTAGCCCCGCCATTTTTTCTGGCGCACCACCTTCATCAGAATGAATGTGGGCTGTGTCGGCGCAAATCACAGATTCCCAGCGCCTGACTACCGCCTGAAGGGCAGTCACATTGGCGCCGGTACCGTTGAACACTGGGAACACCTCGGCCGCATCGCCGAAATGCTGTTTGAAAACTTTAGTGAGCTCTGTCGTAACCGTGTCATCGCCATAGGCGATCTCGTGGCCAGCGTTCACACTTTGCATAATTTGAAAAATCTGTGGATGAACGCCTGCGTAGTTGTCGCTGGCGAATCCACGCCAGATTTCGCGATTTTCGAGGGTCATCTTGGCTCCAAATGGCTAGTTGAGGGCTTGAACTACAAAACTACCCGATTCGACTTGCGGGCGAAACCGCAGCCCCTGGTTCGTAATAGCGAATGTTTTCGACCTGTTTATCTTGGGCACTGGCAAACTGTAGTCATAACCATCGGTCAGGTTTTGAGGTTTTTATGTATGAAAGAACAGTGCTAGTCGTAGAAGACGAGCCCTTTATCAGAGGGTTAATTTGCGACAAGCTCGAGAGCGATGGCTTCAAAGTCTTGGCCGCCTCGAGCGCGGCAGAGGCGCGCAAGATTTCTGAAGACGCCGATATAGACATCAGCGTGCTTGATATAGAGCTTGGCAACGGACCGACCGGTTTCGACCTGGGCATTGCACTGCACAAAACGTATCCTGGCATGGCATTGGTTTTCTTGACCCACATTCCAGAGCCACGAATTATTGGTCTCGATTCAAAATCGATTCCCAAAAATGCCGCCTACCTTTTGAAAGAGCGCTTGGTCGACCCTGAGGTTTTAAACCAAGCGATCGAAGCGGCGCTTCGCGATCGAGTCGGCAAAGAATATCGTGATGACCTAAAGCCTGCCCACCCGCTAGTGCATATGTCTCGCACGCAGCTTGAGGTTTTGAGAATGTTGGCCGAAGGCAAAAGCAATCAACAGATCGCGGCTGCGCGCGGCACGACATTGCGTGCCGTTGAGAATCTTGTCACACGCGCAATCACAGCTGCCGGCATCGACGCCGAGTCAAAGACCAGTGCTCGTGTGATTGCGGTGCGCGAATTCATTCGCGTCGCTGGCCTGCCATCGACGCAACAGAAATAGCCTAAAAGCCTATTTCTTCTTTTTATTGTGCTTCTTCTTTAGAACGATCGCTTGAGCCACAATGTTGTTCTTGCCGTTGAACGTAATCGCCGGCGAGCCATAAAGTTCATAGCCAAGCTTTAGGTGATCGCAGACTCGCTCGCAGAAAGCTGAATCGTCGATACCAGTCAAAAGTTTGTATTGCTTTAGCGGTGCTGGCTTCAAAGGCTTGACCTTTGCGGCCGCTTTGACGGCAACTGGCTGCTTTGCAACTGGCTTCTTAGCAACGGGTTTCTTGGCGACAGGCTTTTTGGCGACTGGCTTCTTGGCTGCATTAGTAATAGTCATAACTGCAGTTTGGCACCAAATAGGCCAATGCGCGAACCTAACCAGCAAGATTTTACTTTATGAACTTTGGCGCACTTAGCGAAGCCGATGCGCCGTTGGTTGATTAGAACAAC